>CAYZZE010000140.1:0-1578 GCA_964482845.1 uncultured Candidatus Cloacimonadota bacterium | reverse complement strand
ACGGTTCTTTTGCCGGAAAGCCGGTTCTGGAATTCTCCACCTTTTTTGATCCGCTCCTCTTCCACACTGTCGTCCAGAGCTATTGACAACAAAGAAGAGGCGGTGTTGCCACCGCCTCATTGTTCGATCCCGCTAATGCGGAGTTTTACTTGATTTTTACAATTTTACGGACGCTGCTGTCCATTCCATCCTGAGATGCCCGGACAAAATAGATGCCGTTACCTGCTTGACGGTTGTTGGCAGATTTGCCGTCCCATGTGACCGTGGTATTGGGCTGGGCGTCAAAACGGCGGACAAGCTGTCCCTTCTGATTGAAGATCTCGACTCTGATTGGCGCAGTTGACTTGCTTTGCAGCGCGATATTGACGCCATCCACAAAGGGTGTGGGATAAGCGGAGATGCTTATCATATCACGCGGTGGCGCCAGATTCTCGGTGATCGATGTATAGAATTCCCAGTTATACGCGTCCATCCGGTTATCAACCCATCCCATGATCCAGTATGACTCCACTCGGGTCTCCAGATTGCCATTGATGTCATAAGCGTATGTCCAAAAATCTTGGGGATACCACCCTGGGGAACCCCAATACTCAAACAATTCATGCACCAGACGCATGGAATTGTCATAGGTGTAGGATGTCCTATAGTCAAGCATCCAAGCCCCCCCCTGGAAATAATAGTCGATCTCCTGGCTGGCTTTGCCAAAGAAGTCGGGAGGAAATTCATCATGAGATGTGAGTATCAATGGCAACAACCGGGCGATTCTGCCGACGATTATATCTCCGGTGGTCGTGTCGTTGGGATGATAAATCCTTGTCCATTTTCTTTCTGGCGTCCAGTTCAACGAATCAGGAGATGTGCTGTACAGTTCCTCAATTATCCTACCCTGGGCATCATACTGGAAATTGATCTTACCGTACTCCGGTTGACGCCAGTCACCTTCGGAATACCATTGATAAACCGTGTAATTGGCGTTATTGACATAGACGATATGCAGGCGAATCGTTGGAACCCATGCACCGTTTTCCACGTCATAAAAGGACCTATACATGTTCGTCAGGCGATTCTGATGGTCATATAGCACAGTGGCTTGCAGCCAGGGAACGGGACCACCAGGTTGGTGGAAGTGCGCCGACACGCCGGTTATCAAGCCGGCTGCGTTGTAATCATACGCATAGGTCATAAACTCAAGCCATTCGTCCATGTTATAGTAATAATTCCAGCGTTTTGCCTCTACCACGCGGTCCGGATGGATATCGCTATAGGTAAAGGTGCTTTTGTTTTCCGGTGCCCAGCCAACCCCATCGTGATAGTGGGAGACCACTTCAGATAATCGCCAGGCGCGATTATTATTCAGCGCTTGTTTGATCCGATGCTCCGGATTGATCTGGCGTATTTGAAACACCGTTGCCAATACCATAAGCGGTAACAGCAACGCCACTATTGTTAACGCTGTCTTTTTCATGTCTTCACCTCCCGTGATAGTCATTGTGCCATTATCTGAGACACGCGTATTTTTTGTCAACACTTTTTTTTTCTCATTTCAATAATGGTTTTTTTGCGCATCTGACCCTCACT
>CAYZZE010000139.1:0-1635 GCA_964482845.1 uncultured Candidatus Cloacimonadota bacterium | reverse complement strand
TCACCTCGTTATTGTTAGTTGTGCATATGCATACGCAACAATAATATACGTGGTGTTATTGTCAAGAAGTATTTTTAGCTAATTTACTGCCTCTCAATCACTTGAACTGCTGGGAAAGATTAGTAAGGGTATGGAGTAGGAAGAAATTGGTGATTCCAGTATCTGCAAGGCCCTTCGGACTGGCACTCATTCGTTGGTTTTCATTCTATTACAGGCATGTTCTTTATCCCATATTCAGTATTGAAACTCCGAAAAAACCTGCGGGATGGATTTTTGGTCTTTCAAGGGAATAATAATTGCACTATATCAGAAGAGTTAGCATCTATACGATAAAATCCACCCAACTGGAGGAAATGAATGCTCTGGAAGTTATTGCGAATAATGGCAGTTGCCCTTATAATAGTGCCAATGCTGATGAGTTGTGCCAATAGAAACACAGCATATTACGATGAAGACTTGGTCAGATTGGTTGTACAGATCCCGATTATCGGTAATCCCCTTGATTTGGACATGGATCATGAAAACCTCTATGTCGCATCCGATCAAGGCGGTTTTGCGATGATAAACCTAAGTGACTACTCCCAGCGATGGTTCACCTCCTTGGGTTCTGAAGACGGCTCAATTACAGATTTTGTGATGATCCGCAAGATAACCGCTGTTCGTTCTCAGAATCGTATGTTTATCAACGAAACCCATAGTTCAGACCTTATCCGTATTGTTAATATGAGCAATATGGATACGCTCAAGTTAATGGATGCCATCAGCGGTGCAACTCAGGACGTTCAGGATATGTATTTCTTTGCAAATCCCGATACCAATAGCGTTTATACCATATTCGGTGCTTATTGTGCGGGGTACGGCTTTCGCTTGGGAAGATATCATGGTCCCCTCAATTTATGGCATGGCAATATCCTCGAGATCAACACGCCAGCCCGCGCTTCAGGTTTTGCCGTGATGGATGATTATATCGTAATAGCAGTCGAACAGCGGGGATTGATGATCTATACCCGGTCAAATGGTGATTTGGTAGGTGAAATCGCTTTCCCCGGTGGTGAAGCCAAGAAAGTCAAAGTCAAAGGTAGTTATGCTTATGTTGCCTGCCGGCAGCAGGGTTTGCAGGTGGTGGATATCAGCGATATCACCAATCCCGTTCATATCGGTGGCTTCGATACGGTTGGGTATGCCACTTCCATTGACGTCAAAGGCGATATGGCGGTCGTGAGTTCGGGTAGCGGGGGAATATATCTTTTTGATATCTCAAACCCTTCAAACCCCCAATTGCTGAATCGTATCACCTCTGCCGGCTACACAAACCACGCGAAATTTTATGAAGACAGGTTGATCGTCGCAGGACGCGACACCGGGATAAACATCTATAGGATAGATAAATAGATTAGATTTTTAGTAACGGACTCGGAGAGATGATCTTCGCGTCCGTTTAGTATGATTTGAAATATTTAAGTGATGAACAAATCGTATCTTACGACGATGTTGCTGTTGCTTGTTCTTAATTACCACTCTACCCTTGCTAAGCCTTTGTAAGTCTTGTATAACGATCATCAAAGCACTCGATTAAATCTGAAAGACCGTTGCACATAGGGGTATCACCGGCTTCAGCCGGTCGTTGCACTGACT
>CAYZZE010000138.1:0-2004 GCA_964482845.1 uncultured Candidatus Cloacimonadota bacterium | reverse complement strand
TCACCCATCCGGCAGCATGGCCTTTATCGGTCATGCTGCTTTTTTTTATAGCGGTGTCCGACGCACCGCGCCCGAGTCCGGATGACTGAAAAGTGCGTTGCACCCTTGGATCGGAGTATAGATGGAATCCAGCCATTGCCAACAATCTATCCGGGCAATATGTCATCATTAAGGCACGATGATCCATAGGAAAGTCAATATAGAAACCTGAGCCTACCGCACGTGATTTGTACGGGTAAGAATTGCTAGGATGCCGGGTCAAGTATTCCCATTATATCCTCCAAAGAGCAATGCAATATACTGGAATCACCATAAATCGGGAACGTGAAAATGAAAGACCGTCTCTCCATTCCAGCGCTGGAAAACTTATCACATTCATCTGATGGCGATGGAAAACTCATTATAAAGACCGTTGAATAATCAGCAACACCGGATTTATCCGGTTGTTGTACCGGATTTATCCGGCACCCAGCACGTTTGCCCAGATGTCATAAACAAATGTCATACAAGTATATAGATTTTACCATGCACCGACTGAAGTCAGTGCAACGACCGGCTAAAGCCGGTGATACCCCCTATGTGCAACGCTCTCTTGTGTTGCCTTCTCACGATCTCAATCTCTGTTGATCCTTGTATGTGCAATGGTCTCCCTCATTGATAGCGGTCTTCAGATTATACGGTGCATCAGCAGAGAATATATGCTTGACAGGAAGTAGCAAGACAGATGGCATGATCGGCACATATGAACTTGATACAAATACAACGAGATAGACAGCCGGGATTCTTTACCGTCGATGTAGAGGATTATTATCACATCATAGGTGTGGCGGGAGCACCTCAGGCAGTTACCTGGGACAGTATCACAGCGCGGGTTGAGGTGGGGTTGGATCGTCTTTTTGAGATGATGGAACGCCATCGAGCGCGGGGGACACTGTTTTTCTTGGGTTATATTGCGCGGCGCTTTCCGGAATTGGTGAGACGGGCATTGGATTTGGGTCATGAGGTTGCATCGCATGGATTGTATCATCAGAAAGTGCGGGGAATGAGTGCGGCGAGTTTTTTATCTGAGGCGCAGGACTCACGGTTACTCTTGGAAGATATAGGAGGCAAGGCAGTTTTTGGCTGGCGAAGTGCCGGATTTTTGCTGGATCACACTATGCCCTGGTATTTTGATACATTGGTGGAAGCGGGTTACCGTTATGATTCATCGATGATCCCGAATCGTTTGGGACATCAGCGGATGATGCCCGGTGACATCGTTATGGGCACTATCTCGACGCTGACGGGCGATATATATGAATTTCCGCTATCGGTAGTAAAAATCGCGGGGATCAGGGCAGGATTGTTTGGCGGCGTGTATCTCAGGTTTTGTCCCGGAAATCTTCTGGGCAGGATGGCGGACAGAGTTTTGCAAAAGCGACCATTGATGATCTACATCCATCCGCGGGAATTGGATCCTGGTCATCCGAAACTGGAGATGAATCTGTTGCGCCGGCTAAAGACCTATGGTTTTGTGGCCGGGGTGGCAGAGAAACTGGAGATGCTTTTGGGTAAGACGGATTATATCACATTGTCGGAATACTTGAGCAGGGTCGATTAGATCCGATCAACGAGCGTAGTATTCTTCCAGTGCCGCCACGATCTCAGCCAAGGTTCTGGTTGCGTCCGCCACATCAAGGGTGCGGCGGTCACCATTGTCAAAGGTGATGACGACATTGCCCAGGGCAGTATGTGCTTCACGGATCTTGGGGATGACGATGTAGTTTTTGCCGAGGTGTTCGTCCATGTAGGTAAAAATCGCTTTCATCTTTCCACTCCAGGCAGGGATCAGCGTCAATATCGCCGCAGGGTGCAGGATTGACTGTGGTTCTCGGCGGGACGGAGATATTCCGCTTCGTTCAGGTCGAGTTCAAGCAGGGTGTAATCAGGATCATCGACGCCATCGAAGTATTCATCAAAGAAATAACAAAATTCCGCTGCCTCGCGCTTTGGCATATTATCGCT
>CAYZZE010000137.1:0-2145 GCA_964482845.1 uncultured Candidatus Cloacimonadota bacterium | reverse complement strand
GGAGGAGCCAATGAAAAAACGCTTGCTTCTCGCTACCGGCGGTGGTGATTGTCCAGGTCTGAATACTGTCATCCGCGCGATTGTCAAACGTGCATCCCAAGAGCGCGACTGGGAGGTCTTGGGCAGCATCGATGCCTTCGATGGACTACTGCGCGACCCCATCCAACTGATCGAACTGACCGAAGAGCGGGTCTCCGGCATCCACGTCAAAGGCGGTACCATTCTGGGCACCACCAACAAGGGAGGACCATTTGCCTGGCCGGTTAAAAGCGCTGACGGCTCCTGGACGACCGTGGATCGCTCTGACGATATGCTCCGGCATCTCCGCTACCAGAATATCGAGGCGGTCATCAATATCGGCGGCGACGGCTCGCAAAGGATTTCGCAGGGACTCTATGAAAAGGGTTGTCCGATCATCGGCGTGCCCAAAACCATCGATAATGACCTCTCGGACACGGATTTTACCTTCGGTTTCCAAACCGCCGTGGAAGTGGCAACCGATGCCGTCGATAAACTCGTCACCACCGCTGCCAGCCATCATCGTATCCTGATCCTGGAAGTAATGGGACGCTACGCCGGCTGGATCGCTCTGCATGCCGCAATTGCCGGTGGCGCAGAGGTCTGCCTCATCCCCGAAATCCCGTATCAAATGGATAGCATTGTCAAAGCCATCATCGACCGCCGGGACAAACAAGGCAAGGGATTTTCCATCATCGTCATCGCTGAAAGCGCCAAACCACGGGACAGCAATATGCAATACACCGAAAATGATACTCCCGGAGCGATGAAGATCAAGCTCGGCGGTGCCGGACTGCGCCTCTCTGGTCAGTTGAAGCAGTTCGATCTCGGCGTGGAGATTCGCGAGACCATCCTTGGCCATCTGCAGCGCGGAGGACGTCCCAATGCCTTCGACCGCGTCCTTGCCTCCCAATTCGGAGTAAAGGCATTTGAACTCGTTCTGCATGAGAAATGGGGGCAAATGGTTGCCTACCGCCATCCCAATATCATCGACGTTCCCATCCGCGAAGCTATCAAGTCATACAACCTGATCGATCTCGATTCCGATCTCATCAAGACCGCTCGCGGCCTGGGTATTTGCATGGGTGACTGAAACGTAGGTCAAAGCGTCCTATCCATTTGACCTGCGCTTCATTGTCCGCACCCGAAAATCCAGACCCACGATTTCCCCTTGACAAAAACTTAGCAGTCACAAAAAGGGTTTGCTAAATCCACTGTTTTGATTATCATAAAATGTGAAAAGAAACTACACCCAATGGAGGAAACATGAAACTGAGACCCATTGAAGACCGCGTGGTCATCAAGATCAAAACCGCATCCGAGGAAAAAAAGATCGGCGGAATCATCATTCCCGATACTGCCAAAGAAAAGCCCCAGATGGGCGAAGTGACGGCAGTCGGCACAAGTGAAGAGATCCAGAAACTCGTCAAAGTCGGAGACGTCGTTCTTTATGGCAAATATGCCGGCACCGAGATCGAACTCGAAGGCGAGAAGATGCTGATCCTGAGCAAGAACGATATATTGGCGATCGTCGAGTAAATCATGGCTACCCTGGAATTTAGCCATAGTAACTTCGAGAGCGAAGTTCTATCCTCCCCGATTCCGGTATTGGTCGATTTTTGGGCGCCCTGGTGCGGTCCTTGTAGAGCATTGGGACCAAGTATCGATCAACTGGCGGAGGAAATGCAGGGAAAAGCCAAGATCGGCAAACTTAATATCGACGAAAACCCCGATCTTGCCGCTCGTTATTCAGTAATGTCCATTCCCACGTTGCTCCTCTTCGTCAATGGCGAAATCGCTGAGCAATTGGTGGGACTGGTCAACAAGGCAAAGATAGCACAGGTGATAACCAACTATCTATAATCCCAACTAATTAGCCTATCTCATCAGCGCTGCCTCAACAGGTGGCGCTGTCTTTTTACCTCCATTTATGATGGCCTTGATAAAGTCATTATCCCCTCTTAATCAAGCGTTAGAGACCATTGCACACATTGGGGTCACCGGACATTGAGATCTGGAGAAAGCAATATGACAAAAGAGCGTTGCACATATTGGGATCACCGGATAATGAGATAAAGACCGTTGCACATAGGGGTATCACCGGCTTCAGCCGGTCGTTGCACTGAC
>CAYZZE010000136.1:0-2380 GCA_964482845.1 uncultured Candidatus Cloacimonadota bacterium | reverse complement strand
TGGGCTGGCGTGACGCTCAGATTACCCAATGGGGATGAGATACCTCTCTACTCGGATTACTTTGCTTTGATCATCGGAAATTATGACTATCTCCATTTTAACCGCTTACCCGGGGTAAAAGAAGATGTCCGCGATATCAGAGCAATGTTTGAAAAAATGGGTATAACCACGAAGGTGCTGGAAAACCAAACCGGTGCTCAGATGCTCGATGCTTTGAACAACTTCGTTGATATCCAGGGCATAGATGCCAACCGTGCTTTGATCTTTTACTTTGCCGGACACGGATTTACCGAGACCCTGGCGGATGGTAGCGAATTGGGCTATATCATTCCCACTGATGCGCCCCTTCACCGGAATCGTCCCGGAGAATTTCGCAATCGCGCCATTTCTATGAATAAGATCATTGATTTTGCGAGACTGGTTAAATCCAAGCATGTGCTGATGATGTTTGACAGTTGCTTCTCCGGAACGATCTTCTCTGCCCGCCGCTCGGCACCCCAGATCATTACTTACAAGACCTCTCAACCGGTAAGGCAATTCATTACCGCCGGCTCTGCTGATCAACCAGTACCCGACCATAGCATCTTCAAAGCAACTTTGCTCATGGGATTGGGTGAGGGCGATGCCGATCTCAATGAAGATGGCTATGTGACGGGTGAGGAATTGGGCTCTTATCTGGAAGATAAAGTGGTAAATTATTCCCACGGGGCACAAACTCCCAAATTTGGTACAATCGCCAATCCCAATCTGAGTCGCGGCGATTTCGTCTTTGCGGTGGCTCCTCAGGAACGAAGAACCGTGCCAAAACCACCGCCGATTCCATCGCAACCCGTTCCACCCGGATTACAAAGATTGACCGGCAGTTTGCGGATTACATCCGAGTTTGAGACGGAGATTTTTATCAATCGTCAGTACAAAGACATCATCAAACCCGGATATGCGCTGAATATCCCAGACCTTCGGGTGGGTTCGTGGGTAGTCGAATATTTTTACCAAAATGCCAAACTTGGCGAAAACGTCCGGATCGAAGATAGGCAGACCGCCCAACTTGAGATAAAGATCGCATCCGTGCAGCAGAGATTGCAAAGAGACAACCGCTTCACGATCAAAACCGATCCTGCCGATTCTGAGATCACCATTGAGGGATATCCTGCACTCAAAGGAAAGTCACCATTTCTGATCTTTGATCCTGTCCCATCAGAATATGTCGTCCATGTAAAAAGAAGCATGTACCGCGAAGGACAGATAGAGGTTAAAACTCAAGCCACCAGATCAGCCGAAAATACGATAAAGCTTACACCCTTGTTCGGAGACCTCATACTGACCTCCAATCCCAGCGGAAGCAAGGTCTGGATCAATGACCGGCAAGTCGGGGTCACGCCTTTGGAACTGACCGGTCATACCCGAGGACTTGACCCAGGGACCTACCGCATCAAACTTGAGACCACAAGCGATCAATATCTACCCATTACCAAAGAGATCAAGATAAGCGCTGCTCAAGTTCAAAAAGAACACCTGATCCACGAGGATAATGTAGGTTTCCTGAGCGTTGAATCAGATTATTATCCCATCTCGATCAAGAGAAATGGGCAGGAACTCGCCATTTTACAGAATTATGGTCAGGTTAAAATCCCCCCGGGCACTGCTACCTTTAGTTTTGAGCCACAGGTCAGATCAGAAATACCCCTCAAGACCCATACTACCGAACTGACGATTAAGCTAAAAGAGGTAATGCCGACCAGTCTTAAACTTATCCCGGAACAAGCCACTCTCAGTTTCAGTTCCGATCAGGAACTTTTTGATATCTCGACAACCAACCTCTCCACAGGCAATAGCGAGAAAGTCAAAGGTAAAGCTTGGTCGGCATATCCAGGTTCATATAGCATTACCGCTTCCAATTGGGGATACTATGCCATCGAAAGGGATGTAAACCTCAAGGAAAACGAGCGCATTGAACAGCGCTTTGATTTTGAACCCTTGCCCAATGAGATCATGAGACCATATGCGCGAAGCAAGAGTCATCAACGCTACGGACTGATATCCATGGGCTTGACGGTCGGGGCGTCTTTGTTTATGCTTTACACAGCCGATCAGGCACATCAGGACTATATGGCAGCGGATACACCCCTGTCAGCTCAAAGCGCCAGAAAGGACTTTGAGAGAACCCGCGACCAGTTTTATGCCACTTGTGGTGTGAATGTACTCTCCGCCGGTTATTACATTTGGTCACTGATCAATAAATCCCATGTCAGAGCTGATATCGAGCGGGAAATGTTCAGCCGCACCAGGAGAGGAAAATGATGAAAGTCATCACACTGTTTGTAATTACTGTATGCCTGCTGACCGGCAGTTGCTGGGAACTGGATAACCCCCTCGATCC
>CAYZZE010000135.1:0-2495 GCA_964482845.1 uncultured Candidatus Cloacimonadota bacterium | reverse complement strand
AGTCAGTGCAACGACCGGCTGAAGCCGGTGATACCCCTATGTGCAACGGTCTTTTCAATGTGATTGACATTACTGCTATATGCAAACCATCTGCCAGACAAAATCCGTGTCATTTCGGCCCGTGCGGGAATGGAGAGGCGGTGGTGTCTGCTTTCCACTGGAAACAAACCGAGCGGACTGGCTGGATGATCCGCTCGGTCTGATCCGATGTCTGATGGGCAAATGATGAACTATGAGCCCATCATGAACCTGATATCCTCTTCAGGTGTGGTGATCTGGCGCAGTCCGAAGGCATCCGTGATGACTTTTGCCACATTTGTCGAGAGGAATCCGGGCAGGGTTGGACCGACGATGATATCCTTGAATCCCAACGACAACAGGGCAAGCAATACTGCCACCGCTTTCTGTTCATACCAGGCAAGGTCAAAGGACAGGGGCAGTTTATTGACGTCGTCGAGCCCAAAGACCTCCTTGAGTTTGAGAGCGATGACTGCCAGCGAGTAGGAATCATTGCATTGGCCGGCATCCAGGACGCGGGGAATGCCGCCAATATCACCCAAGGGGAGTTTATTGTAACGGTATTTGGCACAACCGGCAGTAAGAATGATTGTGTCTTTGGGCAGATTTTGCGCCACTTCGGTGAAATATTTGCGGGAAGGCATCCTACCATCGCAACCGGCCATTACGACAAACCTTCTGATAGCGCCTGACTTTACTGCATCGACGATCTTATCGGCAAGCGAAAGCACGGTATGATGCCCGAAGCCGCCCACGATCTCACCGGTCTCCAATTCTTTGGGCGGTGAGCAATTCACAGCACGTTCGACGAGAGGACTAAAGTCCTTCATTCTGTCTGGCTTGCGGTCTGAGATGTAGGTGGCTCCCGGATAACCCACCATTCCGGTTGTAAAAAGACGATCGAGATAGGTGTTTTCCTTGCGCAAAGGAACGAGGCAATTGGTGGTCATCAAGATAACGCCGTTGAAGTTCTCAAAGTCCTCCAATTGATGCCACCAGGAAGAGCCATAATTGCCGATGAAGTGTTTGTATTTCTTGAAGGCAGGATAGTAGTGCGCAGGTAGCATCTCGCTATGCGTATAGATGTCGATCCCTTTGCCTTCGGTCTGTATGAGCAGTTCCTCAAAGTCACGCAGATCGTGACCGCTAACGAGGATGCCAGGGTTTGTGCCGACGCTGAGATTGACCTGGGTGGGTTCGGGATGACCATAGGTCTCCGTATTGGCTTTATCCAGCAGCGCCATGGTTTTTACGGCACTCTCGCCGGTCTTGATCACCAGTGCGGTGAGTTCTTCTGCCGATAGCGAATCATCGATAGTCGCGGCAAGCCCCTCCATCAGGAATTTGTTGACATCATCATCATGGTAGTTTAGCACAGCGGCATGATCGGCATAAGCGGATATTCCCTTCAATCCATAGATGATCGCTTCCCGCAGAGAGCGGATATCCCCGTTCCCGGTGCTGAGGACACCCACTTCGAGGGCGAATTCCTGGTAGTCCTTGGGCTCAATACTGAAAGTGACGGCAGAGGGGCACTTGGCATTGTAATCGTCACAGGTGGTCTCGGTAAGAACACAGAGCTCCTGCTTGCGTTTGTCACGTAGGGCGATTGCTTCCCCGATCAGCGGTATAAAGACATTTTCATCCCAGTTTACATTGGTGATGGTGCGGAAGAGTCCTTGAATCACAAACAGCGAATCTTCGGGATGATAGACGCCGTGCTTGTGCAGGCGGGTAGATACATAAGCAAGTCCTTTGAAGGTGTGGATCAAAAGATCCATCAGGTGAGCCAGTGAATCGGATTTGCCGCAAACGCCACGCATGGTGCACCCCTTGTTGAGGGCGGTTTCCTGACATTGGTAACAAAACATACTCATTTTTTTCTCCTTGTTTTCATTTGTTTATTCGATGTATTAGGCAGGATCGGAATCCTGCTCTACAGTTCTATGGGCGTGGTAGTTTCATGATCAGCACCCTGGCTGGTGCTGCGCTTTGGTTATAGATGCAATGGATTGTATCTTTGGGGCTCTCGACGAGGGTATTCGGTGGGCATGGCCTGCTTTCATCACCGATCTCGATGGTAGGATCTCCCTCCAGAACATAAAATACGACGTTTACTGGGGTGGTATGCGGTTTGAGGTGACAACCCGCTTCGAGTCGGAGATGGATGATCTGTCCCTCTTCCATATCATAGAGGCGGTGGGCTGCGATCCCGCAACCATCCATCAAGGGGCTGATATCTGTTACAATACGTGTGATCATGTGTCTCCCTTAGATGATCTGGCCATCGACAGAGATGATATTGACCTTGACGAAATGGAGTTTACCGGCTTGTTCCAATGCCTTTTGAACTATGATCTCTATTCCTCCACAACAAGGAACCGCCATTCTTACTATGGTGACGGATTTGATTGTGTGGGTGCAAAAGATCTGAGCCAGTTTCTCGATATATCGCTCCGGTTCGCCGTCCAGTTTGG
>CAYZZE010000134.1:0-2495 GCA_964482845.1 uncultured Candidatus Cloacimonadota bacterium | reverse complement strand
TGAAAGGAGCCGGTCAATAAGCAACAAGCCCGGGGATAACCGGGCTTGTTGGTATGACCGATAAAGGATTTGGTCATCGGTTTTTTACACATATCAGGATCTTACTTCAGCGCTTCTTCCAGTATTATACCGAGGGCTTTGGCGACCCCTTCGCCATAGGCGGGATCACATTTGTAGCAATTTGTGATATGACGGATCTTGACCATTTGAGGAGCGTCACCCATATTGCGGGCAGTATTTTCGAACAACACCTGCTGTTGTTGCTTGCTTAAAAGATGGAAAAGTGCTCTTGGTTGGCTGTAATAATCCTCATCTTCACGGTGATTCCAATGATCCGCTACTCCAGTAAGATCAAGGGGTGGTTCCCTGAATTCCGGTTGTTCCTGCCATTCACCGTGACTATTGGGTTCGTAGCCCAGGGTGCCGCCATAATTACCATCGACGCGCATGAGTCCATCGCGATGATAACTGTGTGCTTTCACCCGGGGCTTGTTTACCGGTATCTGATGGTGGTTCACTCCCAGTCGGTAGCGTTGGGCGTCTCCATAGGAAAAGATCCTTGCCTGCAATAATCTATCGGGCGAAAACCCGATACCGGGAACGATATTGGCGGGCGAAAAAGCGGCTTGTTCCACTTCGGCGAAATAGTTTTCGGGATTGCGGTTCAGTTCCAGAATTCCTACATCGATCAAGGGATATTCCTTCTTTGACCACACTTTGGTGATGTCAAAGGGATTAAAGTTCACTCGTGCCGCCTCTTCCTCGCTCATGACCTGAATAGACATCAGCCAGCGTGGAAATTCTTGGCGTTCAATGCTGTTATGGAGGTCGCGTTGATGGCTTTCACGGTCTCTGCCGATGACCTCTTCCGCTTCCGCATCGGTGAGGTTCTTGATCCCCTGGAGGGTTTTAAAGTGAAACTTGACCCAGGTGCGACGATTATTACTATCATACATGGCAAAGGTGTGGCAGCCATAGCCATTCATGTGACGATAGGAATAAGGGATGCCTCTGTCGCTCATGGTGATCGTTATCTGATGCAGCGCTTCCGGCAGGGAAGTCCAAAAGTCCCAGTTATTTCGTGCGCTACGCAAATTGGTGTGAGGATCGCGTTTGACGGCATGATTGAGATCAGGGAATTTGAGCGGATCGCGAATAAAGAAAACAGGTGTATTGTTGCCTACCAGATCCCAATTACCTTCTTCGGTATAAAACTTCACGGCAAAGCCACGGATATCACGTTCGGCATCTGCTGCTCCGCGTTCGCCGGCCACAGTGGAAAAGCGAACAAAGACCTCGGTCTTTTTGCCGACGTCGGAAAAGATCTTTGCCTTGGTATACCGAGTGATGTCATTATTGACGGTGAACTCGCCATAAGCGCCGGATCCCTTGGCGTGCATTCTACGTTCCGGGATCACTTCACGATCAAAGTGCGCCAGTTTTTCCACCAGCCACACATCTTGCATCAGGAGCGGACCGCGCGGACCAGCGGTCATAATGTTTTGATTATCGGGTACAGGTGCTCCGGATACGGTGGTCAAGGGTTTTTTCTTGTCTGTGTTTTTCATTGCTTGTTTCTCCTTGTTCTTATCATTGTTTTGGATTGTTTGGAATCGAGACATGCCCGGCATACCCCTCTGATCTCGACCTGTAAAGTTTCTGCCAAGCCAAAATGTTTGGTCTCCCGAGGGATGGCAATACGGTCCAGGCCGGCGTCATTAAAATCCTGGTTGGATCCGCACTTGATGCAGACAAAGTCATGGCGATGAGAGAGATTGGGATCAAATCGCAAATTCGCGCGATGTGGGCTGATGACTTGTAACAAGCCGTTTTCACTCAATGTCCTCAATGTTCGGGAAACCGTGTCCAAAGACAGACCCGGCATTTTTTAAACAACTGGCTGTGAATATCATGCGCACTGGGATGGTCACTCTCGGAAGCAATCAGGATGACGATGGCGATTCGCCGGGTCGTCCACTTCATGCCCACTTGTTGAGCCATGTCGAGAACCTGATCCAGGAGTCCTGTGAGGACATTGGTTTTACTCATAAATCATCCTGTTTAGGAGGTATTATAAAAGACCGTTGAATAATATGGGGCATTGTTCTTACGGCTATAAACTAACTAATTATCAGACAATCTCTGGTGAGCCCATTATGTGCAATGGCCTCTGTAATAAGAAATCATAAATAGATAAATGAATTGCGCAAACAATATCTTCAATTGCCGCGAATGATGGCCGGGTGAGTGGGGTCAGGCAATTACGAGAATCGCAACACAATTATAAGACCCGCTTCTTTGTGCCAGAATTGCTTATACCGGTTTTTTCGGGAGATACTCCCGAGATTCTCTCGAGCACTCGGAAGTATCTCGGCATAAACTTAGGTCAAAGATGAGACGAAACATTCCGTGACCGTTATTGGATGGATCGGAGGGATTTGAGCGGCGCGTTACCCGATCAAGTGAAACAAAGCCAGCGCGGGAGTAGGATCACA
>CAYZZE010000133.1:0-2610 GCA_964482845.1 uncultured Candidatus Cloacimonadota bacterium | reverse complement strand
GGCGGGCAGGTGTTCGGTAAGAAATGTGAGTGGAACGAAAAAAGTGGAATTCATCCGCCGGAGAGGATAGCCCAGGTTGTAATTGCGGGTCTTGAAAGTGTAATAAGGCGAGTTGATCAGGAAGATGAACTGTTCTCCATAGACGTTGAGATAGAGGCGTTTCTCCTCTCTGTCCTCTTTGATGATGGATTTGAACACGCCATTGAAATCATTGAAATCTATATACGCCACCTCCCGGATCTGCCGGGTCGGCAAGATGGTGCTTTGTTTCGTTCCGGTATTATGGAGCGTGATGTTGCCGGCTCCAAGGTATCCAGCCAGAAACATCAGGCACAGGATCAGGTAACTTTTCATTTCGATCGTCTCGCTATTTTGCTCATATCCCCGACCTAAAGATCGGGAAAATCAGGCGTCCAGTCCGACCTGCAAGACAGTAGCTGGACATATCCGTTTTCAAAACCCAGGCGTCCCATAATTGGTTCCGCTTGGTCATAAGCCTTCTGGGTGACACCCCAGCCTAAAAGCGTTTTCTCATAGGCACCGCCAACCGGATTATACTGTGCCATCAAACAAATCGCCAATTCGGCGCTGAGTTCGCAAGCAATCCACATCAGCCCCTGCTGGGTGGCGAAAAGTCCATTGGGCAAGGCCAGCAGGCGGATGATTGTTCCTCTTTGGACGATACCATCTGAAACTGCATGCAAGATTCCTGCCTGTTTATACATTACTTTGATCGCCACCATCGCCACGGGGGGATAATCAGCCTTTCCGAAGCAGTACGGCGCTGCGTCGCTCCCGCCGGGTAGCGTCCCAAGTACTTATAGCGGTTCACCCCACAGTCACCGGGGCATAAATGGCAGTTTGATAGCTCCTTTATCCTCTCATTTGCCATGATGCAGAATGAAACTTTGGGGCAGTAATTCCTTCAGGGTGGTGCTGTGGCTGCCTTGACGGTCGGCATAGACGATCTGGAGATCGGGGCTGAATTCTGCCAGTACTTGACGGCAAGCGCCGCAAGGCGGAAAAGGTTGATCGGTATCGGCATAGATCGCCATGCCGCTGAATTTATGATAGCCCTCGGAGACCGCTTTGAACAACGCAATGCGTTCCGCACACAAGGTTAGCGAATAGGAGGCATTCTCCACGTTGCAGCCGGTGAAGATGCGTCCGTCAGAGGTCATCAGGGCACTGCCCACCTTGTAGCCGGAATAGGGGGCGTAGGCTTCGTTGGCGGCTTTTTGGGCTGCTTTGAGCAAGGTTTGGATCATATCCATATGAAATTCTCCCATCAATTGGATAAAAGCGCTAAGATCATTCCCCCGGCGATCACCGAGGCGATCTGGCCGCCTACGTTGACACAGGATGCCGGCATCAGCAGGAAGTTGAAGGGATCTTCTTTCTGACCCATCTGATGCACCACCCGGGATGACATCGGAAAAGCGGAAATGCCGCACGCGCCGATCATCGGATTGACCTTCTTTTTCAAAAAGAGATTCAAAAACTTGGCAAAGACCACACCGCCGGCAGTATCAAACATAAAAGCGATCAGACCCAATCCCAGTATCATAAGCGTCTTGGCATTCAGAAAACTCGCAGCCGTCATCGTCGAGGCGATCGTCATGCCCAACAGGATGGTGACAAGATTGCCCAGTTCACGCTGAGCGGTCGATGATAAACTTTCCAATACACCCGATTCCCGAATCAGATTGCCAAACATCAGAAAGCCGATCAATGCCACCGACTGGGGAACCACCAATCCGGCGATGATCGTGATCGCGACCGGGAAACAGATCTTCACCGTCCTGGAAACGTCACCGGCATTGTAATCCATCCGGATCCTGCGTTCCTGCTTGGATGTGAGCAGACGTATCACCGGCGGTTGAATGACCGGTACCAATGCCATATACGAATAGGCAGCCACCGAGATCGGTCCCAAAAACTCCTTGGCAAAGCGATTTGCCACATATATCGAGGTAGGACCGTCCGCCGCTCCGATGATCCCGATCGCTCCAGCCACCCGAAGTTCAAACCCCATCAGAACCGCTGCCACCAGAGTGATGAAGATGCCAAATTGTGCCGCTGCACCAAACAACAGCATATAGGGGTTCTTCAATAACGGAGTAAAATCCATCATCGCACCGATGGCGATAAAGATCAAAAGCGGAAATAGTTCCGTCGAGATACCTGCCCGGAACAATACCGTCAAAGGCCCATCCGGACCTACCGCTGCAGAAAAGGGAATATTGGCAAGTATGGTGCCAAATCCGATCGGCAATAACAGAGCCGGCTCATACTTCTTCCTAATGGCAAGCCAGATTAAGACCGCTCCCACCACTATCATCAGCAGCATTTTGAGCAAGTCAGCCATATCCAGTCTGCTGGTTCCGCTTATGACATCAATCATCGGTCACTCCTGTATCGTCCATGGTTCCCCATTCCTGGATATTGGGACAACTGTCAATAGATTTGTGGTTCAAGCCATATCATAACGCTCCCAAAGGTTCGGATAGTATTTATTTTCGGGAGGGGGGGGATAGATAAATAAGAGCGTTGCACATATCGGGATCACCTGATATTGCGAACTGAAAAAGTAATTTCGTTTCTCCTTCC
>CAYZZE010000132.1:0-2684 GCA_964482845.1 uncultured Candidatus Cloacimonadota bacterium | reverse complement strand
TTCCCCATGCCATTCATCAACGCGATCTGGTCAGGCGTCAGACCATCACGTGTCGGCAATGAATTTGCCACGGGCTTGTAAGGATAATGGATGTCCCTGTCTCTTGCGGGATTTTCCCTGATGCAAAAGGCATACATATCATCGGTTAGTTTCACGCCCGGACGATATGGTTCCATATACCAATCGTCATAGAGTAATACTGACGCCTCATAAGACGGCTGTCCTCTTCCAATCACGAAATGCTCTTCTTTGGGCAGTATTTCTCCCAGTTTGATCTCCTGGGCACAATACCTGCAGATATCGTATTGTCCCTGTTCATTTTTCTCCACGGTTCGTTTGCCGCACTGGGGGCAAAGCGTGTTGTAATAACCGTCATGCCTGATAACGAAGTTTTCGCTGCTCCACTTGCCGTTGCTCTGGAGGTAGGTGGAGAATTTTCGCGATTTTGCCCTCTCCATACCGGCGATAAAGGCATCCAGCGTATCCGGAAAATTCTCCCGCTTCAGATCAGCGAACTTGATCCAGACATCCCACATCATGTTCAAAGAGACCGCTCCGGCAAATTGATTGAAGAATTCGGCTTCGGTCTCGGTTTTGATCCTGTTCAGAATCTCGATCACCTGAGGCAGATTTGGTGCTATCATCATAAACTTACCACCAGCATTCATCAGGATGCACTGCCGGGGCAGATTCAATTCGTGGCAGATCCTATGCAGGACTATATCACATAAGGTCTTGAGCTTAAATGACCTCGCCCGAAGGGTCTTGGCGGCATATTTGGAATGTTCCGGGTGCAGGTCAAACAGATAGTTCTGGATCCCGCTCAGATCTCCGCCGATCAGCATCAGGATGCTCTTGTCCGATTCGATCAATCTGCTCAGCCCACTCTTATCCTCCTCACCGCGATAGTAGGAATACAGTGCCGAGGTGATACCGGAAGTGATCCGGCTGTGGTAATACAGTGAATTGGTCGGATTTTTTTCTCTGGTATTGGAGGGAACGCTCCAGAAATATGTCTCCATCAGGGAATCAATGGCATCGATGAGATTTGCCTTTCCGATCCTCTCGGATTCGAATGCCCGCAGTAATTTTTCATATTCTCCCCGGAAGTGTTCATAGACGTCTTTGTATTGATCCACCTTCAGAGCATCATTCGGCTTAACCGGAAAAGAACCCCCTTTTGTCGGGCTCTTGGGTCCGATCCGGTGTGTGCATTCCTCTGAGATCCTTGCGCCAAGCGATACATCCCCAAAAATGCTATTCAGCGCTTGAATCTTGTAGCGCTTGCTTTTATTGGGACTTTCGGTATCGTCTTCGTCCGGTCCGCGGTCCCAGGCAGCAGATATCTGATCCGCCTGGATCAGGCATTGCACCAGCCAATAGTCCGGATCCGTCACATTCCTATAAGCGGAGGAGTTATGATGGCTGGATGCCAGATTGGCCAGTTCCTGCCAATGATGATCCTTCTCCGCTTTGGGATAAAAGAATTGCTCCGTCCACATCACATGCATGTGAGTATGATAACTGTTGCTCGGGTCACGGGGACAACGCATTTCATATTTCTCGCGGTCGATATCGATCTCGGCTCGCTGCATCACTTTTCCGATGTCATGCAGCAAACCGGCTAATGCCACATCATAAACATCAATCATCCTACCTCCTTTGGGATAGAAGTTTCTATTGTATATTTTCCCAAGCCAAATGTCGTCTGCTTACCCGCATGGATCACTTCCCCCATTCGCAACAGACCTGCCGTTTCCGGCTTGGGATCAAGTATTCTTACCGTCCCGATCAATCCGCCTAAACTCATCTTTTGCCCCTGTCTCATACTCGTTCTAAACATCTCCTGCCATTGGAACCGGCTTATGATCTCCGGCTCATCGTCCCATAGCGCAGGCAGACCGGATCGAGGATCATGGTAGTGCTCATTCAGGTATTGCAGCCGGTAAAAAATACTCCGCATGAACGCCTTCCAGACAAAACGGCTCATCAATCTCCCCTCGTGCTTCATCCGCATTGGCGTTACAAATCGCAGCGTCATTTCATCCACCGCCATGGGGACAAACCTGAGTTTTCTGATTGCCGGTTCCATTGTGGTTCCATCCACCGCTCCATACAGCGATTGCCCCTCGCTATCTTTGATACTTATCACTTTCATCTTGTGAGACGCACCATCGATCCTGAGAGGCAGTTCTTCCATTCTCATGATACAATGGAGGATGGACGAGGCACATTCCGATACTGATCCCAGGATGGTCAATTCAATTACTATGGTTCTACCTTCGGTCTTCACATGTCTCACTATGTAAGGATGAAATCGTTCAAACCCTTTGCCTTCTTCCTCAAATATCCTGCGGTAAAGACACATCCGCATCGGACATCCGGAGCAGTCCAGACGCTTTTGAATGCAGCATGTCATCTTAAGCATCCTGCCAAAAAGACCCCTGAACGCTGAATGAAACTGATATTCGGGAATCTCGGCCAGATCCACTTCAAACCAGATCTCTATCGAGAAATAAGGCAGTTCCATAATACTCCCTATCCTACAAACGTCGCATATATCCGATCACACATGACATTATTACGTGATGACCGCTGAGGACGCGGCTAACAAACGGTATCCTCCATGTCAAGCATCCGTCGTGCTTATAACGAACTACCAATTCCACCAGTTGCATACTCTC
>CAYZZE010000131.1:0-3109 GCA_964482845.1 uncultured Candidatus Cloacimonadota bacterium | reverse complement strand
TGATACTGCCCAGATCGTTTATATCGGTGATGGTCACATACATGTATGATCCGATTTCTATCGCGGGATAATTCCCCAGCAATTGCCAGGTACCGTCAAAATACCATACACTCATTGTCGTCGAAGTCGAGATGGAGGTCGGATAGCGGAAGGTCACATCCACGGTGTTCGTAAAAATGGCGGAAGTTACCCAGTGGCGGGGGATGGTGAGGTAACTTGGTCCAGAATCGTATTTTTCAACATTCAGAGCGCTGAATACTGCATCGTCGGAGGTGAAATAGATATCCTTATCTATATAGTGCAGGGTATGTCCATCAAGCGCCAGATCACCATCAGTGAAGATCAGGTTTCTCACATTCACATCACCGGTGAGTGTCTTTGTAAAACCGTTGTTGATCGCCATATTATGATATGTCCCGGGTATGACATCCTGATCTCCGGCATAGGCATAATCGACCGTAGTTCCGGTTCCGATCGTGCCGATGGTCGGCAGGGTGTCGTTCTCAATAATCAATGTAGCATGGTTATTGACATTGATGGTTCCGGTAAAGGGATATGCCGCAGGGATCACCATCGTAACAGCATTCGTTCCGTCACCCAGTTCGGTCGCAACGGCCGAACTGGCATTGCCGCCCAAGGTCTTGATCCCGGTTCCTCTCACTCTAAGGTTATGGTATGCTTTGCCAGCAATCGTCTGATTGGAGAGGGAGGAATAGATGACGGTCGAACCGCTGCTCAGAGTTCCGAGGACGGGATTGGTTGTGTTTTGCAGCTCCAGCGTTCCGGCATTCACTATATTCACGGTGCCAACCAACAGAGCCGTAGAGGGAACAAGCAATGTAACGGCGTTGGTTCCATCGCCAATATCGATGAGGCTATCTGCTATTACTGTGAACGAAATGCTTTTGATGCCGCCGCCCCGGATGCTCAGATCCCAATAATCGTAAGGGATTACATTCTGATTGCCTGATGCAGAATAGCGAACAGTAGAACCCGGATATAGGACGCCAAGAGTAGGGTATGTAGTATTTTGCAAATTTAGGATGGCACGTCGGAGCACGTCTATAGAGCCGGTATAGGTGAAATTACCGGGCACGGTGAAAGTGATGGGGTTGATACCATTACCAAGATTAACCAAAGTTCCGCCGCCGGAAACAACCCAGTTAGCGGTTATTGTGGGTGATGGATTGTTCCAGATATAAAAGCCCTGCCCGGCTGTCGTGAAATTGGAGGGGGCGGTGCCGCTACCGTCAGAATTGCCGCCCCAAGTAGCCAGTAGATTCAAACCGCCAGTGGATTTGGAAAAGTAATTGGGATATGCCACAAAGGCGACATCATTGGTATATACGGTGCCATCGATGAATATATTCGCGGTATTACCGCTGCTGTTTTCACCATAGACCATGAAGGAATTAATTATCGTATTTTGTCCCAATCCTGCCCTTGCAAGATCATTAGCGATCAGGATGCCATTGACGTAGACATCGGTAGTGTATCTGGCAACTGTGTGCGCCACACCATTAACGCTATAATTAACAGCAGATTGTCCCGGACCGTTATTCAAGCGTAATTCGATCACAAAGTTATTATCCTGTTCAAATGGTTCTGTGGCAAAGGGCGCCCATCCGGTCGCTGTCTTGTAGGATGTTGTAATGCTGCCGCCGGTGCCAAAGACAAATCTCAACCCAAAGAAGATGTCCGCATCAGCAAGTGGTGCGTTTGTAGTGAATGAGGTGCCACGACCGTAGAGAAAGTAGAATGTGCCCGAATCGGCAAAGCCTCCGGTGCTGTTGCCCAGGCGTAACTGGGTCTTGAAATACGAATTGCGGGAGGCAGATGTGAATTCAGTAACGGCAAATTTGTTGATCCCACCCGATCCGGAAGTAGTGGGAGCAGCGATCCGCAGTTCTGTGTCGGCACCAAAATTCACAAGACCAGGATTTTCCCGGTAGAATCCACCGCCACCAGCGCTGCTCATAAAAACTCTGTAAGTACCCCCGCCAGTGGGTGTAGTAGGGAAAAAAGTCGTGGAAGAGCCACCAGCGGTAGTATAAGAACCAGTGCCGGTTCCATAATCATATCCGTAGATCGCTTGTCCGCACAGCGATATGTGTATCAAGGACAGTAAAATGATCATTCCAAGGATTAGTTTCATCATCGTATCCTCACTTTCATGTTATAAGGTATCACAACCCCGCGCTATAATATAGAGCATAAATCGTGCCAAGCAAACCGAAAATGAAACGGTATCGGGTTCCAATGCGATAACATATTGTCAGGTATGCCAATAAAATGTTGCATGATCAGACCATAGACCGATAGAATTCTGTTCATCCGGTGGCTTTCGCGTCTGAAATTGCATAATGGAAATTGCATTACTGAAATCGCAGGGTCGCATCGCTGCTTCAACCGGTAGGGTTTGATTCTGCGGCAGAGAGTGCTTTCTGATAAATTGAGCAGTATGGTTGCGTCTTTCTGTTTGCCATTGCATTTGATCAAGGCATCCCGGATGATATCCTTTTCTTGTTTTGCCCATGAGATGGGCAGGTTGTAATCTATGGGCAGGAGTTTAGCGGAGTTACTAAACAGGGCAATGGATTTGTTATCCCACGTTTTGAGATCGAAAGCAATGATCAATCTCTCGATCATGTTTTTGAGTTCTCTGACGTTTCCGGGAAACTCCTATTGCTCCATAGCGTGATAGAACTTGTCTTCGCTGACGGGTTGGGACTTTTTGGTCTCGGTACAGAACATCTCGACAAATGGTCGATCAATAGTAAAGAGCGTTGCACATACTGCAACAGCCAAATTTCGAGAACATGAAAAAACAGTACCGTCCCTCCTTCCCGCGCAGTCAGTAATTATTAAGGATTATGCCTGTAAGAAGTCTGGATGCTCGTTGAGTCAACCGCTCTGAGTTATCTAAAGGTCACAAGAATGTTTAGATTCAAGCATATAGTGCTTTCTCCTGCATTCTCCCTGCTTCATAACCTTAGTATAACCTTACGGTCGTAAGGTTATACTAAGGTTATACTAAGGTTATCAAGCAAGGAGGATAAGTTTAAGTCAATTCAATGAATGATTCAACGGTCTTTATTTGGGTGTTATA
>CAYZZE010000130.1:0-3322 GCA_964482845.1 uncultured Candidatus Cloacimonadota bacterium | reverse complement strand
TAAGCGCAGCTTGTCCGTTGCATACGCGCAGCTTGTCCGTTCTTCTTTAACCCGAATAAGGCACTGGAGTTCAAGCCACTTCGGATATCTATCTCTGTAGATAGAGCTTGCAAGTTGGCTTGGACTTCAGGCAATGCACGCACTCATGCACTTGAAGTCCATTTGACCAGGTAAGATATAGGCAAGCATAAAGATATACAAGGTCAAATAAACTCCAAATGCACAAATGCATAATCCAGGTTAAACCCCCT
Organism: uncultured Candidatus Cloacimonadota bacterium; assembly: GCA_964482845.1. Classification (GTDB taxonomy): domain Bacteria; phylum Cloacimonadota; class Cloacimonadia; order Cloacimonadales; family Cloacimonadaceae; genus VGPI01. The sequence goes on along the minus strand of CAYZZE010000130.1, from coordinate 3,071 downwards.
TCCGCCTATTGTCTCAAATCGGTTTTATCTCGCCTTCGCTTCGAGTTCGCTTCGAGTACTCGAAGCGAAGGTGACAATAAGGCGGGATGATCTATCGGGGGGAATATCGTCCAGACATTCATTCCATTCTGTTGTTTAATCCAGATTTTCTCTCATCTGCACAAACCTGATATCCGTGAGAATCCATCCTCCCTCAGATTCTTATCATCGGATCGATCCGCGTTCTATCCCACTATTCATGCCCGATCCTTCCATCTGCATATCTGCATCATTACCAATGCTCTGCGCCTACATCCACATAGCCAAATCACGTTTCATCCACGTAAATGTAACTGTCAACCCGTCAAAGAATTTTGCTTCGCATCCCAAAAAACAAATTGACAGAAACCGCTGAATCAAAAGACAATGCAGCTACGCTGTAAAATGTGTGTAAAACAGCCGATCCGATCAATGACAGGAGGTATTATATGAATGTGCCGCTCTTATGGTATGTGGCACCGATCGGAGCTATATCAGCTTTGTTCTTTGCGTTTTTGATGTATCGATGGGTGAAGAAAGAACACCCTGGAAATCCTCGTATGCAGGAGATAGCGGGCTTTGTCCGCGAGGGCGCTTTTGCCTATCTCCGGCAGCAATACAAGGGCGTGATCATCTTTTTTGCCGTGGTCTTCGTGATCTTGCAGATCATGGCTCTGATCCTGAAAGTCCTTGATCCGATGATACCCTGGGGGTTTGTAACGGGCGGCTTTTTTAGCGGATTAGCCGGATACATCGGGATGAATACTGCTACCATGGCATCTTCCAGGACCGCTCAGGCCTGTACCACCAGTTTGAACAAAGGGCTCAAAGTCGCTTTCCGTGCTGGGAGCGTGATGGGCTTGATCGTAGTCGGGTTGGCGCTCTTGGATATCTCCGCCTGGTTCTTTGTCTTGCGGATGATGAATTATAGTTTGTCCGAGATCGCGGTGGTGATGTTGAGTTTTGGCATGGGTGCTTCATCCCAGGCGCTCTTTGCCCGTCTGGGAGGTGGGATCTACACCAAAGCCGCCGATGTCGGAGCCGATCTGGTGGGCAAAGTGGAAGCGGATATTCCGGAAGACGATCCCCGCAATCCTGCCACTATCGCTGACAACGTTGGAGACAATGTGGGTGACGTTGCCGGTATGGGGGCTGATCTTTATGAGTCTTTTGCCGGTTCCATCCTCGCTACTGCCGCTTTGGGAATGGCTGCCGTAATGCAATTGATCAGTCGCAATCCCCTGATGGAATCATATATCGCCAATTTTATCACTGCCCCTATGATCCTTGCTGGCGTGGGTGCCATCCTCTCCATCATTGGCGTTTATATCGTATCCACCAAGGATGACGCCGGTATGAAAGACCTGATGTTTGCGCTTAACAAAAGTGTCTATGTCAGTTCCTTCCTGATCGCTGTGGCCTCATGGCTGATCACCCATTTTCTTCTGCCGGCACCATATCGCTGGGGCATTTTCCTCTCCTCATTGGTGGGCTTGGGAGCCGGCATTCTGATCGGACAATTTACGGAACTATATACATCACACAGTTTTAACCCGACTAAAAACATCGCCCGCCAAGGCGATTATGGCTCCGCCACGGTCATTCTGGAAGGGATATCGGTAGGGATGACGTCCACTGCAGCCCCGGTGATCATCATCGTGGTCGGCATCATGACCGCTTTTACTTACAGTTACGGTTTTGAGATCGTCGAGATGGGACTTTACGGTATCGGATTCGGGGCGGTCGGAATGCTCTCCACTTTGGGCGTGACTCTGGCAATGGATGCCTTCGGCCCGATCGCCGATAATGCCGGTGGCAATGCCCAAATGGCTCACCTTCCCAAGGAAGTAAGAGAAAAAACCGATAACTTAGATGCCTTGGGCAATACCACAGCCGCCATCGGCAAGGGCTTTGCCATTGGTTCTGCCGCATTGACCGCCATGGCTTTGCTGGTGGCATACATGGAAAAGGTAAGGAGCGCACTGGTGGAGAAAATGCCCGCTATCGTGGAAGAACGCATCACCGAACTGGGGCTCTCCATCCAAAATACTTCCATGACGGACTTGGTTGACGTTTATGGCATTCAACTGCTTAACCCCAAATTCCTGATGGGCATTTTTATCGGTTCAATGATCACTTTCGTCTTTTCCGCTCTTACCATCAAAGCAGTCGGCAGAGCGGCAGGTCAGATGGTCAAGGAAGTCCGGCGTCAGTTTACTACCATCCCCGGCATTTTGCAAGGCACCGTTAAGCCGGATTATGCCAATTGCGTCAAGATATCTACTCAGGGCGCGCAGAGAGAAATGGTTTTGCCTGCCCTGATCGGGATTGTTACTCCGATCGTGGTTGGTCTCATATTTGGAGTGGCGGGCGTCCTCGGATTGCTGATCGGTGGACTCAGCACCGGATTTGTGCTGGCTGTTATGATGAACAATGCCGGCGGTGCCTGGGACAATGCCAAAAAATTCGTGGAAACGGGAAAATTCGGCGGCGTCGGATCCACCACTCACAAAGCAACCGTGGTCGGCGATACCGTCGGCGATCCATTCAAGGATACTGCCGGACCCTGCATCAATATCTTGATCAAACTGATGAGCATGGTCTCGATCGTCTTTGCCGGACTGATCGTGGCTTACTCCCCTGCCATTGAGAGTTTATATACGATCAAAGATAGCAAACAGCATATCCAGATTGTTGATCCAAACCAATCCACTCCAACCGATTCTACGTTCAAGCCAGATCTATTGCCGGATACATTACCTCCTCAAACCGATTGATCCGGCTTATGGATTTATCTTTCGCAAGGCGGACGATGTTCCGCCTTTTTTAGCATCCCAATACCCGCAAAGAGCGTTGCACATACTGGAATCATTAACATCGAGAACGTGAGAAAGTAATATCGTCTCACACTCCAGCACCTGCCGCAGTTACTACGGATTTTGTCTGACAGATAGTTTGGAAAGACCGTTGAATAATTCAGAGAGTTGACTTACCATTATCTTCCTTGCTTGATAACCTTAGTATAACCTTAGTATAACCTTACGACCGTAAGG
>CAYZZE010000129.1:0-3534 GCA_964482845.1 uncultured Candidatus Cloacimonadota bacterium | reverse complement strand
CGGTGCATGGTAAAATCTATATGCTTGTATGACATTTGTTTATGACATCTTGGCAAACGTGCTGGGTGCCGAACAAATTCGGTACAACAACCGGATAAATCCGGTGTTTCTGATCATTCAACGGTCTTGATCAGGGTATTGGACAGATCAGCACAACTCAAGCAGGGACCAAGCGAATTGGTCTGGGATGGTCGTGACGATAGCGGGGGAATGGTCAGTGCCGGTGTCTGTCTGATCCGGGTCAAATCACCGGAAAGGAAGCGACTTATTGAGTTCTAAAGATGTTATCTCAGGAGTTGGGTTTCAGATCAAGCGGGTAACATTACCGGTTTTGCAATCAAAGTGGATGAGTTCCACGCCCGCTTCTTCCATCAGTTGTTCTGCCAGAGCATCGGGATAAGTATCGGCGATATAGACCGTTCGGATTTCAGCGTTGATGATCATGCGGGCACAGATGCTGCAGGGTTGATTGGTGCAATACAGCGTAGCGCCGTGAGTGCTGCCGCCATTGATCCCTGCCTGGATGATTACATTCTGCTCGGCATGGACGCCACGGCAAAGTTCATGTTTCTCGCCTGGAGGCACTTGCTGCTGTTGACGGAGGCAGCCCTGTTCACCACAGTGCCGGATGTTTTTTGGAGTGCCATTGTAACCGGTGGAGACGATCTGGTTATCGCGCACCAGGACGGCTCCCACTTTACGGCGGAGGCAGGTGGAGCGGGTCGCTGCCAGAAAAGCCATCTGCATAAAATACTCCTGCCAGGAAGGGCGGTCGTTCATGTTATCCATCCTTAGGGTTCAAAGTCGGATCAACGACTCTACCGGCGTCAATATCTGTCAAATCAATTTTGCTCAGATACGGTAACTTACCTTGAGATACGCCGTTGCGTAGTTCTTACGCCAATAGGTTCCGCTGTCCAGGATGGAGTAGCGGAGCGGGATCTCTGCTATCCGTTCCATCATATTCTGTGATGTCTTGAAACCCAGATACACCGCGGAGCCGGGACGAAAATCCCAGCGAAAGTTGCTATATAAACCAAAACGCATCAGATTGACCAGAGTAGTGGATTCGGTCTGATAGGTGCTGCCACTGATCCCGGATGTCCATTGCGTATTGTTACTGGGGGAGATTCTCAATTGGGCGTCGGAAATCAGGAACACATCATCCTGATGTGGGGTTTTCTCGATGTCATAGTGATACAGAGTGGAACTGGTGGAGTAGCTGAGGTTTGTTCCCAACTGCCCAGATGCTGCGAAGGAGAAGAACATGGAACGACGGGTCTCCTCAAGGGCATAAATATAGGTATGACCATAAGAGCCAGCAAGATTGAAACGGAGGAAGGGATGTTTAAAATAACTGCCGCCATAGTAGATGGAACCGATCCGGTGCGTGCCCCATTCCTGAAAATAACCGATTGGGCTGTCCAGAAAGTGGAAGAACTTCTCAGCCAGAAAGCCGTTTGCCCAGACGCTCCAGAATGCCGTGGAGGATAGGTTTGCCGACCAATTGACATGATGATCTTTATCAGAGCGGTCTTTATAATTGGTATGGCTGTAGGATATATACGCGTTGTAAGATCTGAAATAACCGGGCAGGGAATCACGGCTGTAGGACAGGGATGCATTGTAATTAATCGCTGCCAGGCCATCACTGGAATAATCCATATCAGCATGGATATCACTACTGAAGTCACTAAATCCCAGATTTAGATCCCAGTCGCCAGACTCATGCTTGGAAGCCGCGCTGTAGCTATAACCCCACGCCTTATCCCTCAGGTCGTGCTCATCTCGAGGATCGAGCCAGGTGTGCGCTGTGGACAAATGGAGCTTGTGTTTGGGTAGGTATTGATAGATCAGGTTGTTCTCCTGTACCAGATTAAAGTATCCCGCGTTATGCCGAAAGTGGGTGAGGAATTCCGCTTGGATATCTTTGGTGCGGGGCTTAAGTGCCACGATATGAAAGGCGTCGTCATGGTTATAAATGATATTTCCCTCACGTGATTCCTTGTCAAAAGCACTGAGCCAGCCATAAGAAACCCAATCTGAATTTCCGGTTAATTTGAGTGCAAAGCGCGGCTGCATCACTGAACGGGAATAGAAAATGTCGCCCAAACCAGTGAATATGTCAATATCCTCGGTAAAGAAGTAACGGTTTTCACTGTAATAAGGCGGCATCTTCTGGTTGAAGGTATTACGTTCGCTATCCAGCGGGACATCGGAGAAATCGGGATTGAAGGTGACCTTGAGTTTCATAGCGTTGGATGGGTTGTATGCCAGATCAAGCCCGATGTTATCAGGATCGAATGAACTCTCCTTCGCCATCAGATCGTATTTTTTTACCAAGTACGGGATCAGCGTATATGCACGAGCGGAGGATATCTTATTGGCCAGCACGACATTTGCTGCCTGATAAAAGAAATCCTGTTTCATGTCGATAGTAACATTCGGATAGCGGTAGAAGTGTCTGGTCTTTGCTTCGTAGCGGGTCAGGATCACTTTCCATTCATAGGGTGGTGTCTGCCGGAAACGTAAGTCTTGGAAGGGGATGCACATGTTAACGATCCACATGTTTCCCTTGATCTCGTTCGTGTAGGAGTAATTGCTGTCCCAACTGGAGTCAGTATTCAAATCGGGATTGCGGGTAGAATCCAGTAAACTGCCCATGGGGAAAGCATAATACATATAGCCGTATTGACTGGCAGGCGAGGTGATCACTTTGATGCGGACAAAATCCGCTTCCATCCATTGATCCCGCGCCCGATAACTACCCCGGTCAAAGGAACTGTCGATCTCCGCTTCCCAACGCATATACAAATTATCATCGTCATAACTGAGCCAGACGCGGTTGGAGAGCCGGTGAGGCTCACCATCCTTGGGATCGATCCTGGCAAATTCGGTAAATTGTGGCTCATCAACCGGATCGGGCACCCCACCGTACGGTAGAATCAAAGCGTTGAGTTTGAAGGGATAGATCAACGTGGAAACAGCGACCAGTAACGCTAATGACCACAAGAACTTATTGCAAAACATCATGTCTCCCACTATGTAATCATATTCGAACCAAGCAGTTAGCCGACTCTCTTACACTATTCTTCCCTTCTACGAGTAATGAGGAAACGTCAAGAAAAATATTAGCATATTTGCTGAGTATGTGGATAATTAATACTTGTGCCGAGTCAAGTGATGCCTGCCTTCTTCGCCACAAGAACTGCATCCCGGGTGTGGTCTCAACCGCCGGTAAATCGACTCTCTCATATACCGGATGATGCTATAAACATGGGAATGCATATGTGTATTGATTACAGATACCCGATTAAAAAGCTAAAAAGACCGTTGAATAAGTTGGATTATTGTTCTTATGCCATAAACTCACTAATTGCCAGACAAAATCCGATGTCATCACGGCCTGCGCTGGAATGGAGAGACGGTCTTTCAATTTCACGTTCCCGATATGTGGTGATTCCAGTATGTGCAACGCTCTTTAAGACCGTTGAATAATCGGCAATACCGGATTTATCCGGTTGTTGTACCGGA
>CAYZZE010000128.1:0-3574 GCA_964482845.1 uncultured Candidatus Cloacimonadota bacterium | reverse complement strand
GCCCTCAAGGAACCTGAGAAACAATGAGTTGGAATTTACACCAACATTTGGGACTCAACAAATTTTTATCAGGGAGTATGAGAAATGTTAGTTGAAGGTGCTAAGATTCAGAACTACAAGGTGCTGTCGCTGATCGGTCGTGGCGGCATGGGCGAAGTTTATAAGGGTATCGACGAACAATTGGGTCGCGAAGTGGCGATCAAGGCATTGAACCCGGCATTGACGCAAGATAGTAATATCGTAAGCCGTTTCCGTCAGGAAGCGCAATTGCAGGCCAAACTGATCCATCCGCATATCGTCAGTTTATTTGCCTTGGTGGAGGAATTCGATTTCTACTACATGATCATGGAATTTGCTGATGGCAGGACGCTGCGGGATTTGATCAAAAACACCGGACCGATCCCGGAGCAACGCGCCATCCAGATCCTGATCCAGTTGTTGAGCGCGCTGGAATTTGCCCATGAACGATCCATCATCCACCGTGATATCAAGCCCTCCAATATCATCCTCGATGCTAATGACCGCGTGAAGATACTTGACTTTGGCATTGCCAAGATCATCGGTGAAAAAGGTCTTACCGCTACCGGTCAAAATGTGGGGACGGTCATCTATATGAGTCCGGAACAGATCAAGACGCCCAAAGAGATCGATCAACGCACCGATATCTACAGTTTGGGCGTCACTTTCTTTGAAATGCTCTCCGGACGAGTGCCATATAATATCGATACGGACAGCGATTTTGCCATCATGAATGAAGTGGTCAATCAGAAGGTGCCCGATCCCCGGCAGTATTATCCGCATATCTCAGAACAGACTATTGCCATCCTCTTCCGAATGCTGGAAAAGAATCCGGCTGCACGGTTCGGCATTTGTTCCGAGATCATGGACGCCCTAAAATATGGTGTTCCGGTAAATCAGCCATCCCCACAACGCCGTGCCGATCCCTATCAGCAACAGAATGCCGGATATCAGGGACAGGGTGCCAACTTTCTCTACCGCCAGCAAGGCGATCCTTATCAGCAAAGTGGTCAAAGCCAGAACGCAGGTAGACCCACCCCTCCTCTCAAGACCTATATGACCGAAGCGATTTTGGTGACCATCTTCTGTTGTCTGGTCGGAGGGATCATAGGCATCGTTTATGCCAGTCAAGCAAGTTCTCATATGGCGGCAGGCAATGAAGAACAGGCAAGGATCAGCGCCGGCAAAGCCAAGCAATGGGTAAATGCCAGTTTTTGGATCGGATTGATCATCGGGGTCATCGCTTTTCTGGCATATTTGTAATAGCCCGCTGGAGCGGGGAGATGCTGAATCGCCAGGATGCAACAGTAGAACAAGATTGAACTTGATGGACAGGATCAAAGACACCCAATCCATTGATATCCCAGATCGCCGAACCGGTCAACAAACCAACAACCGCAGGTATGTATTACTGATGTTATTGGGTTTAATATCCGCTTTGACCGGATTGCTTTTGGTCAACCCCGCCTCCATCGATGTTTTGCCCGCCTGTCCCTTTCACAGCATCACCGGACTCAAATGTCCCGGCTGTGGATCGATGCGGGCGTTGCACCTGATGTTCCGGGGTGAATTCGAAGCCGCTGTCTATCATAACTTTATTGCAATCCTGCTGTTTCCGGTGGCTATGCTCAGCGTGATCCTCGCAGTGATCCGGGGGATAGACCTGTTTGACCGTCTGACCAAGCCCCTCATCTATCGCATTATTCTGGCCGGGGTGCTGATCTTTTTCATCAGCCGAAACGTATTCTGAATGGTGTCCCCTGTGAACGCAGATAGCGCTCCGATACGAATGAGAACATGCGGCGAATAAATAGTTTGACAGTTTACTCAAGAAGATAACACTGCGCTCAACATCAGGATTTGAGGTCTTTGCTTTGTTCGATGCTGTCTGTATCAATGAAAGAAGAGGCCGGTCAAGCGGTAGGATCATCGTTGGATCGATCCGTTATGTGATTTATCCCACAATGGGAAGTATAAAAAACAAGGAGAGACGTCATGAACAACGATCAAAACCCCAATCAGTATCAGAATCAGTACCAACAACAGGGAAGACCCATGGAGCCCCACAGGGGAACAATGATCCTGATATTCGGTATAGTTGGATTATTGTTATGTGGTATATTTGCCATATTGGCATGGGCATTTGGCAATCAGGACTTGAAGAAGATGCGCGAAGGTATTATGGATCCCAGCGGGGAAAGCAACACGAATACCGGCAGGATATTAGGAATCATAGGTGTTTGCCTGTGGATAGCGGGAATCCTGTTCTATGCGATTTTTTGGAGTGCTATCATAGGAGCCACCGATTCGTGGTGATAAGGGATTTGCTATCTTGTAACAATTACTTGATAAATGAGGATAAGATTTGAGAGGACGGTCACAAGATTTCCCAGTGGTGTAGCGCCGGTCGCTATTTTCTTCATTGCTCTGGTATTGCATTACATACTGCTGAGTGTTACCATGCAAAAACTGGATTTTTGCCCGTTCAGAGCGGTGACCAGGATGAAGTGTCCGATGTGTGGATTGAGCAGTGCTTACCTCGGCATATCTCGTGGTGAGGTGCTTAGCGGCGTTCTCCATAATCCACTGATGGTCCTTGCTTCACTCTTACTAATCGTATATCTGGCTTTACCGGTAGCATCTCGGCTAACTGTGAAGGTGATCCTTTCACCAAGAGAAAGGATCATTTATTCACTAGTGCTACTCGTACTTTTCATAACAAACTGGCTGGTATTTGTTTTATGATGACGACTGGGCATCAAAGTGCTTAACATCGGCTGCCACTAAAGGACTAAACCGATTCGTTATACCCAATTAGTGCAGTAGCCACCCTACCCTAAAAGAAAAGTGTTGCATACATTCACCTGTAACAAAGATTCGAGATCATTCACAACAACAAATCAGTACGGGAGAAAAATATGTAACAGAGACAGCCAAAAAAAGGATGCAAAAAGGGTCAAGTCAAAATTGAGTTTAGCCCCAAATTGATCACATCGTGGGGTAAAACGGCAGCGCTATTTTTAAGGTATTTCGATAAGATCGGATTCATGGAACTGGTCGAGAAGATTTTTCCAGTCCAGGAGTTTTCCAACAACTCAGCCGGTGTGTATTCCAAACTCATCTCATTGTTCATATCTGTGCTAAACGGTGGAACCACGTTCTCGCATATCGACTATATGGGGAATGGGATCAAGATCTTCAAACGGTGTTTTGGAGTGAAGCGTCTGGTCAAATCATCCACCGGCATCACCAGATACTGGAACAAGTACGATCGCAGGTTGCTTACCGAGATGCTTCTGCAGAACATTAGCGAGTATTTCTTGCGTCCGGTACTGGAAAACGCTAACATAGAAAGTGATACTTTGCGATTTGATTCTACTGGCATAACGCGCTGCGGAACTCAGGAGGGAGCTAAGAAAGGCTACAATCCCGTCAAGCGTGGCAGACTCTCAAATCACCCACAACTGGCTTTTTCTGGGAAGCGCTTATACTGTCAATTTTTGGAATAGGTCGGGAAATACCCGGCCTAAGACCGTTGCACATAGGGGCATCACCG
>CAYZZE010000127.1:0-3631 GCA_964482845.1 uncultured Candidatus Cloacimonadota bacterium | reverse complement strand
CAAAATCGTTCCGAGATCATCCCGAGTACTCGGCAGGATCTCGGGAGATGCATGACACGAAACTGGATCGAGAATAGGGAGAATTGGTACGCAGATGGCGCTGATACATCCGTAGTGGCAGACCTAAGTGTTTGCCCTTGATAAGAGCGTTGCACACACTGGTATCAACAAATTTCGGGAGCGTGAAAAAACAATATCGTCTCTTCTTCCAGCGCAGTCAGTAATAACTAAGGATTATGCCTGTCAGATAATTTGGATACTTGTTGAATCCCCCGCTCTGAGTTGTTCAACGGTCTCAAGAAGGTTTTGATTCAAGCGGAATAGTGCTTTCTCCTGCATTCTCCCTGCTTCATAACCTTAGTATAACCTTACGGTCGTAAGGTTATACTAAGGTTATACTAAGGTTATCAAGCAAGGAGGATAGTCAAAATCAACTTTTAGTCAACTCTCTGAACTATTCAACGGTCTTTCGATGGTTACAGGGATCCGTCAAACCCAAAATACGGACAGAGTTCAGTCCGTCGGAGGTGTGTTTCATAGCGGAGCGTTCCGATGCTCCGATCCTTTGAACGCTCATAATAACAATAGATAGACCCCCGCCTTTGTCGGAGGATCGGAATCATCCGCTCCAACACGATCTGCCAGGCCGGCGGGGCGAAACGATCAAACCCGGAAAATGCGACATCTTTGGGGTGCTTGTCCGGTAAGACCAGAGATGAATGAATGGGTGAAGAGGAGGCATAAGTCACGAATCCCGATCGCTATTGGCCGCGTTTTACCGGGTCCTGCCGGATAACGATCCGCCCCCGCTGACTATAGCACGAAAAAGCCCCGAAAGAAACCGGGGCGGGATGTGAGGTGGCGTAAGCGTTTATTTCATGATCTGTTCGGCTTCGGTCTTGTCACTGGAATAGGTGAAGGCATCCAGGATCCGGAATTTATTTTGGGGATCGGCACATTCCGGCCAAGCGATCCTCAGGGCTTCCAATTGATAATCGGAAAAGCGGAATGCCTTGACGATCTGGACGATCTGGTCAACCTTAAAGTGGTAGCTATCGGCAGCGGTTCTGAGCATTCTGATCTGGTCATCGCTGAATTTTTGGTTTTTGATGCGGGTAAGCAGGTCCCCAAAGTCCTTGTCGGAGATAAGTGGCCGGGTGTGTTTGAGTTCGGGGCGGGGTTTTTCGGTCGTGGGTGGTTTCTGTTCGATGGTGGGAGGCGGAGTGATCACCTGCTCGGGTGGCGGGGTGATCGTGATATTGATACCCGGAGTGGGCGTGATGGTAAGGACGGGATCCTGTTGTTGCAGGACGGGTTTGACGGGAAGGATGACGTTATATTCGACGGGGATCATTTCCAAGAGGGCATAAATCTCGTTCATCAGGGCGTCGAAACTGCGCTGTTCGGAGCGGTTGAGTTTGCCTTTGATGATGCCGTCGATCCTGTCCAATTTGGTAAATACCTCAGCCAATATCTTGCCGGTGGTGGTTTTTCCGTCTTGTTGGATGCCATCCACTTTGAGCGAAACACTCCCTTTGGGGGTGGTGATCTGGACTTCCTGCGCCGTTATGTACAGGATAGCGGCGAGAGCCAGTAATATCAAGATGATCTTTTTCATAAGGTCTCCTTTACAGATCTGCGGGAATTTATGCGCGCGGGTCCACAAACACGGAAGCGGTATCTTTGGCAAGAAAAAAACCTCATCCTGGAGGAATTTTTTTGTTGACGCCCAGGGCGAATGCGGTATAAGGGAAAAAGAATGATAAATATTACCGGATTAGGAGGTTATCATGCCTGTCTGCATCCGTATGGGATCGTTGTTATTGGTCTTGAGTATTGGCTTGGGGAGTGTGCTTTGGGGACAGATCCTCCGCGCGGAAGGTTGGGGAGATAGTGAGGACGGCGCTCGCAGCGGAGCTCTTGCCTCGTTATCCCAGTCGATATATGTCCGGGTGGAAACCAATGTGATCGATACAGAGGGCGAGGTGAACTTCCAGACCTTCGCCCGAACCGTCAAGGAGATAACGACCACGAGCAATCTGCCCCTGTTGGGTACTTCTTATCTGCCGGTGGAGAGGAAAGGCAAGGATTACAAGTTCTCGGTGCTACTGGACCCCGGGCGAGCGCTCCCTCTCTATGAAGATCGCCTGATCGCCCTGCAGTCCGCACTGAGGGAAGCAGCAGAATATCTGACCCACGGAGCCGATCCCGTATTGCGATATAATCAGTTGATCCAGGCGCGAAGCGATCTTGAGGAATTTGAGATCCACCGCTTTATCTACCTCGCCTTGGGCGGGAAAAAGCCATTTTCCGCACCGATGACGGAAAGACAGATCAGCACGGCTCTGCATAATCTGACCGCTGCCTTCGATGATCTGGAACTGGCGTTGAAGTATCATAGTGCCAGATTCAGCAATTATCCCATGATCTACCTGCATTATTCAGCCCTCTATCCATCCAAGGAAGTTACGCAGTTTTCCCGCATCATTCATGACCGCTTGTCAACGATGCTGCCCAGTACGGAAAACATCGAAGCAGCCCATTATTATCTCCGTTCATCCTATGAGGTTACCAAGACCGGGATCAATCTCACCCTGCGCTTGGTCAATCCCGCCGGCAAGATCGAACAGGCGGAATTCATCAAACTCAATCCCCCCGCCTATGAGCAATATGAGTATATGCCCCGCAATTTCAATGTCGCCCAGAGTATCGCCTCCGGGGAATTGATTTCCAACAAACTGCAGGTGCAGTTCACGGGCATCAATGGCAGCGACCAATTGTTTTTCACGGCTGACGACACAGCAGGATTCAAGATCCGGTCAAACCTCCCCGTGGAGTACTACATCATCGGACACAACCATTCCTCGGAAGGCGTGTATTCCTACCTGATCTACCTTCACTCTGGCTTTATCGGAAGGATCAATCCCGATCAAACCAACCGCTGGATCCAACTCCCCGAGTTTGTTGTAACTGCACCGTTTGGCGTGGAAACGTTGCAAGTGATCGCCTCCACCGGCAACCTCTCCAAATCACTCCCACCGGCTAAGTATGACAACAAGTACGGTCTTTACAAAATTTCCGACAATCCCTCGGATGCTGTGTTTCTAACCCGAGGACTCAAACCGGTGGCAAAAGAAGTGGAAACCACGGAAGCCACCCTGACCATGACCATCGTCGAGAAATAGGTTTGACCTGGCACTAACATCCTACAAAGGAGTTTTAGTAAGAATTGCCGACTGATCAATATGGTTCTGATCTGTTGCTGCAACCTGAATGCCGTTTCCCTGGACATCAAGTATAAATTTAGCGGCACGGAGTTCCGTGGCGGTTCTGACCTACTACCGGTTCATCATGCCAGTCATAGATTTGTGGATGGTACCTTGATATGGACTGCAAGCACCATACCCGGAGGAGGATTAGTACTTCGTTCCGCCCTGGTCGACCTCATCAGATACAATATCCATCTGTTGTTGAGATATAATGAACCGCGTTGTAACTACACAAAGATCATCAGTTATGGCGGAAACACCTGGTCTAATCACTATTGTAGCTCCGAAAGTGTGCTGTATTTCTTTGATAAGACCGTTGCACATAGGGGTATCACCGGCTTCAGCCGGTCGTTGCACTGACT
>CAYZZE010000126.1:2426-3724 GCA_964482845.1 uncultured Candidatus Cloacimonadota bacterium | reverse complement strand
CCGGATAAATCCGGTGTTGCCGATTATTCAACGGTCTTATGTTGTGATTCCAGAACGGGCAACGCTCTAAACAAGGGAACAAATAATGCAAACACACCTGAAACCCCAAGGTTTATCTATTCTTGACAGATATCACCTTCCCAGCAAGAGGGTCCATATAAGAGGTATAAATGATCAGACACAGATTGTACGTACTGCCGGTTATGCTGATGGCATTGTGTTTCAGCGTGATGAGTTGCGGCACCAATACAAACCTTACGGATCCGGTGAATCCGGATAGTTCCGCCTTTGCCTTTGGCACATCCACTACCTTTGATATCGCCACTTGGAACCTGCGAGAATTTCCTTGGACCGGCAATAACACCCTGGACTTTCTGGCACAGATCATCCCCCAACTTCGCCTTGACGTGATCGCTCTGCAAGAGATAAACAATCAGCAACCAATGCTGGAACTCGCCTCTCGTCTGGATCACTACAGTGTCTATATTTCACAGGCGACATCGAGTTATCGCCTGGCATACCTGTATGACACCCGAACTGTGCAGATAAGGGATATCTATACCATTTACAACAACATGAGCAATCCCTTCCCGCGCCCGCCATACGTCGCTGAGATCCTCTGGCAGGGACAGGAAGTGTATCTGATCAACAACCACCTCAAAGCTTTCGGTGATAACTATATTGACGAGAACGACTCGTGGGACGAAGAGGTGCGCCGGCGGCTTGCCTGCATCAAGCTTGACGAATATATCGTCACCCACCTGCCCGATAAAAAGGTCATCGTGCTTGGCGACCTGAACGACCGCATCGAAGAACCACGCGAATACAACGTATTTCTCACTTTTCTTGATAAACCGGATGAATATCTGTTCACTACGATGGATATCGCTCTAAATACCACCTGGCAGAATGCCTCTTATCCGGGTATGACCAGTATGATCGACCATATCCTGATCACCAACGAACTCTTTTTCGCCAATGATCTCGGCGGTTTTCATACCCGCACGCTGAATATCGAGAACATGGTCGGATCTTGGATCAATTACCATGGCAATATCTCCGATCACCGACCCGTCGCCTCACGGCTCAGACTGAGTTATGTCCGCCCAGGAGAATAGAATTCTACGATAGTAGCGGATAAAAACTCCGGCAGCGTTCTGAACTCGCTGCAGGCCAAGGATTAAGCGGATTCACCGTCCCAAGGGCAGGGATCTGCTGAAGGTTCGTTCAGAACTTGTAACTAATTCCGATATTGCCGGCGAAGGCATTTGCGTTGTGTTTACCCCCCATGTTTGTGG
>CAYZZE010000126.1:0-2326 GCA_964482845.1 uncultured Candidatus Cloacimonadota bacterium | reverse complement strand
GTTTACCCCCCATGTTTGTGGCGCTTTGCGTAACTTCTCGTTCAGCAAGCATCACATACTGGACGTTGACGTCAATGCCGATGTTCCCGAAGTAGCGACCCCACCCCAGATTGGGGCTGAATTTGTTGCCGATATCAGAGAGCGTGATCGTCTGGGTTTCTTCCGGAATTGGTGACTGGTCAATGTAGAATCCCAGACGCAGGAAGTTACCGCCCATGTCATACTCAGTGCCAATGCTGATCCGGGAGGTGTTTTCCCAATTGAACAGCACTTCAGAACTCGATAGCCGTGGATCGTCGGGAATCGGGCTGACGGTGAGGGGCGTTTCCAAGTCCACCACCACTTTATCCAGACGATCCCACGTCGTGTAAGTATAATCGAGGTTCACTGTCCAATTGGGCTTGGCTTTGTAGGAGATTCCGAGACCGATCTCGCCGGGTAGGCTCAGGGAGGTCTCAATATCTGAAGTGCCGCCCAGTTTGGTTATCGGAGGGATCCAAGTGTATGCCTCGATCTCGCCCTTCATATCGATCTGAGTGGGTAACTTCCCGGCAAGACCCAGTGACAAACATGGAGTGGGTTTCCAGATTATGCCGATGTTCCCTCCAAAACCGATACCGGATCCGGACATATCGGACGTGGTGGGGAGATACATTTCCGGGGTAAGAAGATTGGCGGGGCTACGGTAAAAACGGATTTGCGCCAGACCGGTCATTCCGTAGAACACGCTCAATCCCGCTCCGGCAGAAAGATTGGGCAGGATCTGATATGCCACGCTGGGATGTATATCCAAAATCTCGATACTGCTCATCATCTCTTGCTCCGGGAAATCATCGAACCCGGCAAGATAGGGGGGAGGAGTGTAAACATCCCAAGTGCTTCCCAAACCGTAGGGGACAAACATACCAAGACCATACTTGAGTTTGGGATGCTTGGCTATGGTCACGAAAGCATTGGGAAACATACTCAAACTCTTCTCCGCCTCAAATTCACCGGTTCGAAATCCGTAGATATTGGTGAAATAAGGGCTGTTGTTTTCCCATTTGGCAGCAGGCAGTATGAACGTTCCAACCATAGAGACCGAGTTTTCATTCATAAATCCCAGACCGGCCGGATTCCAGAACATCGCACTGGGATCGTCCGAAAGACCGCGAAAAGCGCCACCCATGGCAGTAGCACGGGACCCGACACCCGAAAGGGCAAATCCACCCGCATGAAGATAGCCGCTCAGCGTCATTAGAGCAAGCACAGGTAACAGGTAGCGTAACTTCTCCATCAGTTTCTCTCCTAATTCCTGTTATTTTTGTCAGTTGTGAAGATGGAATGAACAATATTCAGCGGGCAAAAGCCGTCAAGCAAAATGTTAAAAAAGGCAAATCATTTTTGTTTCATCCTGCAAACTACTCCCCGGTGGCAGAAATTTGGCTTGACAATCATCACAGAACAAGGTTAGGGAGCCATCGATTAACAAAAAGGAGAAGAACCATGCGTAAACTCATTGTGATCACGGTATTGACAGCCCTATTCACCATATCAACCGCTGTGGAGGTGACTCTGAACAGTGGCAAGATGTATTCTGGAACGATTGATGAAGCAAAGGATTTTCGTGTTGTCCTGCAGGATGGTAAAGTAATGATCAATATCCCATCCACAGAGATCAAACTGGTCATGGATGGCAAGAAAGACATCACCAAAGACATTCTTGGCAAAGCCAATGCCGCTGTCCAGATCGACCGACATTTCATCCATATCGATGATTACTTTGTGGCGGAGCATGACCCCACTGGTGCGAACTGGGTCTATGTCTCTATTTCCAAGATGCTTACTCCTGCTTCACCAGGGACGAAGAACGAAGGCAAATTCCTCCGTCTGATGAACGGCGACGAGATCTGGAGCAAGTGGTTTTACCGCACCCGGATCGCCAACAAGGACGAGATCAAAGTCGGCGCTCAGATCATCTGTCTGGACTACAATGAAAACGACATCTATGTCGCACCCAAGGACAAGCAGGACACTCAGATTTATTCATGGTTCACTGCCCGAATAACTGATGTATCCGAGATGTATAAGGGTTATGTAATGGTCTCCAGCGGCTACAAAGTAGCGGTGGACAATATCCGCATCAGCATCAAGTGATCTTTCAACGGGTTTTACCGCGGCGCAGCAGAATCCAGACGAAAAAGGGACAGCCGATAAAGGCGGTCACCACGCCCACTGGGAGTTCCAAGACCGTTATATGTTTGGCGACCAATGCGCTAAGCAAGAGAAAAGTCCCCCCCCCCACAGGGAATAGAGATAGTTCTGCCTTTGTCCATGAGGGATGAAG
>CAYZZE010000125.1:0-3773 GCA_964482845.1 uncultured Candidatus Cloacimonadota bacterium | reverse complement strand
TGATGATGGTTTATGAACAAACAAAGACTGTTGCACATGCAAGTGGACATAAAGTATAGATAACTAAATCTTGACAAATTAGATGCGTTGATTATATTGTCTTTCCAACAACACAGGAGCTAACCATGGAAAAGCATACAATAACCACCGCCGATCAGGAGATTACCAATCGCCTGGTGACCCTAATCCGTTGAACTCTCCGGTTTCATCTGCGGAAAGAGGATGACTTCCTTGATGGAGTCATTTTCGGTCAGCAACATGACCAGGCGGTCGATACCCATGCCCAGTCCGCCCACGGGTGGCATGCCATATTCGAGAGCTTCGAGGAAATCCTCGTCGATCACCAGCGCCTCATCATCTCCGAGAACGCGCTTGCGTGCCTGATCCTCAAAGCGGACACGCTGGTCAAAGGGATCGTTCAATTCGCTGAAAGCATTGGCAAATTCGCCCCCGGCAATGATCAGCTCGAAGCGATCGGCAAGCATTGGTTCATTGGGTTTGGCTTTTGCCAAAGGCGATATCTCTTTGGGGAAGTCGGTCACGAAAGTGGGCTGAATCAAATTGTCCTCGACAAACCGTTCAAAGATCAGAGCGATCATCTTCCCCGCTCCCGAACCGGATGGAACCTCGATCTCTTTGCGTCGGCAGAAATCGCTGAGCATATCTGTATCAAATCCGGAGACATCCACACCGGCATATTCTCTGACCAGATCGATCATCGTCGCTTTACGCCAGGGCTGGTTGATGCTTATCTTATGGCCCTGATAGGCGAAATCGCTTTTTTGGATCACTTCCAATGCCAGGTGCTTGATCATCCCCTCGGTCAATTCCATCATACCGTACAGATCACTGTATGCCTGATAGAGTTCCAGCATCGTAAATTCCGGATTATGGAGCCGATCCATCCCTTCGTTGCGGAAGTTCTTGCCCAGTTCATAGACCCGCTCAAATCCACCAACGATCAAGCGCTTGAGATACAATTCCAAAGCGATGCGCAGGTATAGATCGACATCCAGCGTATTGTGATGCGTGGTAAAGGGACGGGCGTTGGCACCACCGTAGAGCGGTTGGAGGACAGGGGTCTCCACTTCTACAAATTCTTTGCCCTTGAGAAATTCTCGGATGGCGCCGATAATTCGTGAGCGGGTCTCAAACACATGACGGTGCTGGGGATTGAGCAGGAGATCGAGGTAGCGTTTGCGGTAGCGGAGTTCAATATCAGAAAACTCGTCGAAGCGGATGGTTTTATCATCCA
The DNA here is from genome assembly GCA_964482845.1 of uncultured Candidatus Cloacimonadota bacterium. Taxonomy (GTDB): domain Bacteria; phylum Cloacimonadota; class Cloacimonadia; order Cloacimonadales; family Cloacimonadaceae; genus VGPI01. The sequence continues at coordinate 2,518 of CAYZZE010000125.1, read as the reverse complement.
TCACCTTCTCTTTGACCGCAGGCAGGGGACGGATGTTTTTGGATAACAGTATGATCTGAGAGACCTTGACGCTATATTCTCCCGCTTGAGTGACAAACATCGTGCCGCTTACCTGAACAAAGTCGCCGGTATCGAATAGTTTGAAGAGTTCGTAATTCTCTTCCCCGACGCTATTCTGCTGGACGAAGATCTGGATGCGGGCGGTCTTGTCCTCCACATTGCCAAATCCGATCTTACCCTGACGGCGCATGGCTACCAATCGTCCGGCGATAGTAATTTCTTCAGCGGAGGCGGTCCACTGCTCCTGATTCTGCAGCAAATCGGCTATATAGTGGGTTCTCCGGCTCCGAATGGGATATGGATCTATGCCGAGGTCACGGATTTTCTGCAGTTTCTCCAAGCGTAAGCGGACAAACTGGTTGGAAAGCGTCTCCATGTTTCAGATTTATAGGTCTTTGAAAGGATTGTCGTCCTTGCTGTTGACCTTTTGATTGGCATATTTACGCCATTCCTCATCAGTGCGGGTTTTTCCGCCACGTCGAGGTCTGGATCCGCCGCTTTCGTTCATACCCTTGGAACCCCGCTCGCGGGAAGTATCTTGCTGCTTGATTTCATGCGCTTCTTCAGGCGTGCGGTCAGTATAATCCAAGGTGATCCTGCGGCTGTCTTTTTCGATCGCTGATATCATCAGCATAACGTTGTCATTGGTTTTAAAGTTATCACTGCTCCGTATCTTGGAACGCGGCAGAAGACCGGTGATCCCTTCGGCGATGGAAACAAAAACACCGAAATTGGTGGAACTTTCCACGATCCCCTCGATATGCTGTCCGACCTGGGCGATCTCATCGATATTATCCCATGGGTCTTGTTGCAATGCTTTGAGCGAAAGAGATATCTTTTGAGTTTCGGGATCAAGGCGCAGGATCTGGACTTCGACATAATCACCTTCGTCGAGAACTTCTTTGGGATGGGCAATGTTGCGGCTACGAGACATCTCGGAAACAGGTATCAGACCTTCCATGCCAGGGCGTAATTCGGCAAAAGCGCCGAAATTGTGGATGCGCAGGATGCGGCATTTGATCACATCGCCTTCCTTGAAGTCCTTGATGGCTTCATTAAAAGGATTGGCTTGGAGCGCTTTCATGGAGAGCGCAATTTTATCTCCGGAGATCTCGAGAATTTTTACCTCGATTTCCTGTCCGTTCTTGAGGAGATCCTGGGGTCTGACCACGTGCAGCCAGGCAATCTCAGAGACGTGGAGCAAACCTTCCACGCCACCCAGATCGACAAAAGCACCAAAACTGGTCATGCGCATTACTTTGCCAGTAGCTATGGCTCCCACGCTGATCTTCTCCATCGCTTTCTGGCGCTTCTCTTCCATTTGCTGTTCCTGCAAGATACGATGAGAAACCACGACCCGACGGCAATTTTCCGAACACTCGATGATGATAAAATCCATCGTCTTGCCGATGTAGGCAGTGCCACCTTCAGAAGAACGGACGGCGATCTGGGACATCGGACAAAAAGCGCGTGCTCCCAAAACATCGACATTGAAGCCGCCTTTGGTCAGCGAATACACCTTGCCCTGGACAGGGATCTTGCGGTCAAAGGCATCACGGATCGAATCCTTGTCCACATACTGCTTGGTCAAACTCTTGCCAATGATGTAGCCCTGATCGTTCTGATCGATGATAAAGCCCTTGAGGATATCCCCTACCTGGCATTCCAGATTGCCCTGTTCATCCGAATATTCGGAGATCTCGGCAAATGCATCAAATTTACCGCCCAGATTGATGACGATATAATGCTCTGTGATGCTGGTTATCGGTGATTCTATCACATCACCTTTGGCATATTCCGAGGATTTCTGAAATGACTCTTCCAGCATACGCAGGTATTCTTCATTCCTATCCTTCGCCGTGCTTTTCTTCTTATCTTGCACCTTGTCTGACATACGAAACTCCTATTGACTACTTGGAAAAGCACCAAACTTTTAAGAACCCCTTTTTTGTAAAGGATTTTGTTTCCCATCATTGGTGCCATCTGCTAATTGGCTGTCGCCTTACAGGTTTTTTCGGATTCAGCATTGCCACCGTTGACAAAAGTCCCATCTGAAAAGAGCATTGTATATACTGGAATTACCACATCTCGAGAACGTGAAAAAACCACATTGTCTCTCCTTCCAGCACTGTCAGTAATAAGTTAGGATTATGCCTGTCAGATAGTCTGGATGCTCGTTGTGTTAACCGCTCTGTGTTATCTAACAGACTCAAGAAGGTTTAGATTCAAGCGGATTAGTGCTTTCTCCTGAGTTCTCCCTGCTTCATAACCTTAGTATAACCTTACGGTCGTAAGGTTATACTAAGGTTATACTAAGGTTATCAAGCAAGGAGGACAGAGAGTTGAAAGTCAACTCTCTGAATTATTCAACGGCCTTCTTAATTGCCAATGCCGCTTTATCTTAGGCTCTCTTTCAAACCGAGTGGGTAAATGCAACTCCCTAATAATAACTCTAAGA
>CAYZZE010000124.1:0-3784 GCA_964482845.1 uncultured Candidatus Cloacimonadota bacterium | reverse complement strand
AAATTGTAAATAATCCTTTGGAAATATTGGGAGATAGGAGCTGTAATCACATACTCCGCTTCGTCTTCCTCAAGCTTGAGAATAAACTCGCGACTACATAGAGAATGCCGTCCGGAGCTGCATTACGCCTATCTGGACATCCTTTTCGATCTGGTGGGGTTTCCGTGACTCTCTCTCATTCGTACCAAGATTGCGGCTTCCGCTGCGGTGATATTCATCGTTCCTCCCTGGTGGAGGTTGCCAGCGTAGAGGCATCACAATATGATTGCAACACAATAAAACATAAGACAGGTTCCGCGGTTCCCGTTGTTTTCGCGTCATAACCTACCGTATTGCAGATAAATCGGAACGGCAATTGCAAGAAAGGAAGACTTGTTAAGTAATGTAATGGAGATCAGGATATGAAAAAATGGCTGATGCCTTTACTCGTAATCGTGCTGTTTACCTCATTGCTGGTGATTGAGGCGTTGAGCGTTGATAATTCACTGATTGACAGGGTACTGCGTTTGTTTACAGACGGGACGATGGGATTTAGCGTACGAACCGTGACCTATAATGGTCCGTATGCGCCGCGTAATGCCGGGGTCATCTGGGTCACAAACGCTCAGAACCAATTCGTCAAGACCATTAAGGTCTGGGCAAATACTTACCGCTGGACTTTGGTCAGGTGGATCGGCAGTTCTGGGCAAAACACCACTGGTGCCGTCACTAGTGCTTCTTTGAACAGCCATCAGTTGCATAATGTGACCTGGAACGGGAAGAATTGGCAAAACATGGATATGCCGGACGGTGAATACAAAGTGAATGTCGAGTTTACCGAGCATAACGCCACGGTGAACAACATGGGAAAATACAGGCAGGTGTCATTTATCAAGGGCAGTGAACCGGTTGATCTGACCATTCCTAATGAGACCTATTTTCGGGATATGCGCCTGACCTGGACGCCGGTGATCAGCACCGGGACGCTTGGTGGCCTGGTGACGAATATGACGGGTGACCCTATTCCCAATGCTTCAATTACTACCGGGGGTTTTAATACGCTAACAAACGTTGATGGTTCCTACACTTTATCGTTGCCGATAGGGTATTACGATGTCCAGTGCTCAGCAGATGGATACCTTCCGCTGATCGTCAACCATGTCCAGATCAATGGCGGTCAGACCACTGTATTGAACTTCTCTTTGGCTCCAGTATCCAATGCCGACGATACCGGCTCCAGTCCCCCCGTGATCTTCCCCCCGCCCTTGCCCAATCCCGCTACTTCGGAAACCCGGCTGCGGATATACACGAAATCGAACGAGAGGTATGAGATCAGGATCCTGAACCTGAGAGGTCAACAGGTAAGGCACTTCCACGGAAAGGGTGTTACACGCGGCTGGCAGGAACTAAGATGGGACTTGCGGGATCAAGCAGGGAGATTATGTCCCAGCGGAACTTATCTCCTGGTCTGCAGCAGCGGGGATAAAACCTACCGCCAATCAGTGAAGATCATTCGTTGATGGAAGATCAGTAATAGACCGATAGTCCCACGCCGACATGATCTGCCCGGCGGTTATCCAACCCGATGGCACGGGAGCGGTAAAACACATGACATTCGCTGCCACTCTGCCAAAACCACCCTACTTGTCCGGTATAGGCATAATTATCCTGTGAACGGTACTGGGCAGATAATCCCAGATTTAGCCGTTTGGACATCGGAGTACGGGCTTCCGCAAACAACGCACTGGCTTCATTCTCCGGGCTATAAACGACACCGGATGTGACATGGTACTGACCATAAGGTTCAATGGGCAGGGTATAACGGACACTGCCGCGCAGATAACTGGAGATCAGAAGAAATTCAGATAGGACGGGATCGGAGCAGGTGCGGTTGATATAGTGCACATACCCGCTGACCGATTCACTTAGTTGGTGCCTCATCCGGATGTTTGAGACAAAAACGTTCATCCGCTCATTGGGGATCGCCTTTCCATACCGGTATTGCCATTGGAGGGACGCATCCATACTGAGAGCGGACGGCAGGATTTTCCAGTGAAGAGATGACCCCAATTCAGTTGTGGTCAGATCATACAGCCCGCCATTCTCGTGGGAACTGCCTTTTGAGTCAAGTTTAGCAACGATGCTGACCATACTGCTGATCTGATATCCGATGTTTACACCGCTGAAGTGATCGGAAAGCATTTCCCGATCCTGCTGATTCAATTCAAACTCCTGCCAATCAAACTGATAAGGCGTCAGGATCAGCGCCTTGCTGAGGTGGTATGCCCTCAGATGCACCGGTTTCAGATCGAGGTCTGCCTTGAGGTATCCGGTATGTTGCAGTTCTTTATCATAGACCTTCAATGGCTGCCACACCGGGAAAAGGGCTTGGCTTTCTCCGCCGTCATAGACCGTATTGCGGTAGCCTATGCCGGCTTGCCAGATGGTGCCACGCTGAAGAAATGATATCCGCATGCTATTGTAGAACTTGTCGGGTCGGCTGGGATTACTGCGATCGCTCCAGACCAGGTCATCATCCAGTGTCAGGATTCCTCCATCGGTAATTCGTTGTTCCACTCTAAACCGGTTGCGCAACTCGCTTTCGCTCTTTCCGGCATATACTTGGGAACCCCAATAGATGCCTGACTGGGCGGATAATAATCCCCAAGCCAGGATGAACAGGATCAGTGGATAGCGCTGTTTGGACATGCAAGCACACAATTGCCGCATTGACGGCATTTACTCTGATCAATTACGGCTTTGTTGTCCGTATCCAGATAGATGGCATCATAGGGACAGACCCGGACACACTCGCCGCAACCGTTACATGCTGAGCGGTCAACGTTGTATTCCGGTCCGGTGGAACGCTTGCAGGCAAAGGCAAATATCAGCAGCACAATCATTATCATTATGGGGATGGTACGGCGGCAACGTCTCATTGTGGCACCCGAATGGCATTATAGTTGCAGGCTCGGATACATTTACGGCAGTCAATACAGAGAGAATCAACTATCTCCGCCTTCTCCTCCACAATCTCTATCGCCTTGACGGGGCAGGACCTTACGCAATCAGCACAACCGGTGCAGGTATGCTTGTCCACAAAAGGTTTGTATCTGATCACCGCCACCACGCTTAAGAGCAGGATCAAAAGGCACAAAATCAATACCACTGACTTTTTCATATCTACCTCAAAAGAAACAATTCAAGCTCCCATTCGTGGTACAGAAAGGATTTTGTCAATGGTATTCTGTTTCCTGTCGATGGTGTCCCTCCCTTCGATTGATTACTTGATCAAAGTAAACAAGGAAAACGTGTGTGATTCATCGAGAACGAGACTGACAAGGTAAGGGCCGCTGCTCCACGATTGCCACTCGATGAAGACCTTATCCAGTTTTACTTGGTGCGTGCCTTTACTCATTGTGCCCTGATGATGGGTAGAAATTTTCTGCCCTCTGAGGTTAAAGATCTCAATGGTAACCGAGCTGGCGGTGTTGAGTTCGTAGGCAATGGTAGCGGTATCTTTGGCGGGATTGGGATATACGAAAACCCTTACCTGCGGTGCTATACCCTCCGCATTATGCTGTACAAAGACCGGATATCCATAATGCTCCGATGTCAAATCACCGGAGGCCTGATACTGATCCAGTAGATTTTGGAAGATACCAAGGTCTTGGAAATCGCCGCTGCGGACGTAAGCAAGCCAGGCAGAGGTCACGTCAAAGATGAGGTCATTGGTGTAGATATTGAAATGACCCACGCCATTGAATGAGACGTAACTTTTGTAGGCGGAGGCGAGGTTGGTGTA
>CAYZZE010000123.1:0-4033 GCA_964482845.1 uncultured Candidatus Cloacimonadota bacterium | reverse complement strand
CCCCCCTTGCTCTCTCCTTGATCCCCGCCTCGATCAAATGGTGATCCCCTCTTAATCAAGCGTTAACGATTGACGCTTAATTAAGAGGGGATTATGACCTGATTAACGGGAGTAACCAAGGGCGGAGATGCAATGCATTGTCTGACATGAGATTATCCGCCATTTTCCGGCGAGAGATCGCCGTGCCGACGCAGTATTCTTCTTTGCCATCCGCACCGAAACAGCCGATCAACTTCCGTCCTTTGGGGATCGCCGGCTGCTTCGGGTCGGGATCTGTGGTCTATTTATCCTTGTATCTCAGCCACTTGACGATCTCACCGATGTTGGCGGTCTTGCCATACATCAGCATACCGGTGCGGAATATCCTGGCTGCCAGACGAATGATCAATGCGATGCTAATGATCAGGAGGGTGGCACTGATCAGCACCTCCCACCATGGAATGCGGTTGAAGGAATTACGGATTATCATGATTGCTGGACTGGTCAGGGGAAAGTGACTGGCAAATATGGCGATGATTCCTTCGGAATTTTTAATGACAGAGGCAAGGAAGAGGAAGGAGATCATCGGGATGATCATGATCATGCTTTGGGTATTTCCAGCGCTCTGGAGGTCGTCCATGGTAGCGCCGATGCTGACGAAAATCGCTCCAAAAAGGAGATATCCGCCTAAGCCAAAAAAGATGATCAACGGCAGATTGACGCCGTTGATAGCTGTTGCCAGAGGGAAATTGAGAAAATGGACGGCAGCAGGCAGGATCAGGAAGATCCAGAAAAGGAGTTGGATCAATCCCAATACAAAGTGTCCGATTATCTTGCCCTGCATCAGTTGCGGCGCCCTGATCGAGGAGAGCACGATCTCCGCCATGCGGTCTCGCCGTTCCTGCAATGCGCTTTGCATCAGCATCATGCCGGTGGAAAAGATCAGGAAATAGATCAATGCCAAAAAGGCAGCGGACAGGATAATGGAATGATAGCCGGGGGCAATTGCCCGAGCCATAGCCGTTTCCTCAAACTGGGCATTGGCGGTCAGCCAATTGATCTGATCGGGGGAGATCTGCACCTTTTCCATCCGGTAACGCTGGAGCATTTGGGACAGGACTGCCTTTACCATGCTCATCTGCTGGATATTGCGTTTGTTGTAGTGGAACCGGATGACGCCCTTATCCCAGAAATCAGCGGGAATAACCAGGTAACCGACCGCTTTGGTCTGATAAACGAGTGCTTCCACACTGTCCGGCGTATCCGGAATGCGCAACCGGATATTGGTCTCGGATAGGGCTTGTTTCACTACATCGGTTACACCGATATGATCGATCACAAATAGATCGGTCTGCGTAGGTTTGTCCCATCTCTCCAGGATGCGGGGAAATCCCATGAATAGGATGATCATCAAAGGCGCAAGCAGGAGACCGATCAGGAATTGTTTGTTACGTAGGTTGCGCAGAACCTCCCAACGGGCAATCTTTAAGGTGTCAGATTTCATCGATGCCTCCCAGTGCTACTTTGACAAATATATCGTGCAAAGATGAACGCGATAGCGAAAAGTCCTGAATGGACAGGTCAGGTGGTATTTTATTCAAAAAGGCGGAGGGAACAATGTCTTCCGCCAGAGTAAGCCGGGCTTGGATCTCGCTGTCCTTCTGTGATTCAATGACCTGCGGCATGGAGATGATCGCGGCAAGGGACTTCGGATCGGCAGTTCGGATCCTGATCCGGTAATTGCCAAAGCGATCCTTGACCTCGCCAAGCGTACCGGACAGGACGTGTTTGCCCTGGTGGATCAGATAAATGCGGTCGCACAATTCCTCCAGGATATTCATCTGGTGACCGGAAAGCAGAATGGCAGCGCCATTTGCCGCCAGAGCGCGCAATTCTGTTTTGAAAGTGTCCTGCGCCACCGGGTCAAGCCCGCTGAACGGTTCGTCCAACACAATAAAATCAGGATTGTGCAAAACGGCGCCGATGAACTGCACTTTCTGTGCCATGCCCTTGGACAATTCCTCCACCTTGGAATGGATATTGTCCTTCAGTCCGAGTTTGGTGAGCCAATGCAAGGCGCGTTCCTTGGCGTCGGGTCGGCTGATGGCCTTCAAACCGGCAAGGAACTGCAAGATACTCATCACCCGTGCCTCCTTATAAAGACCTCGCTCCTCGGGCAGGTAGCCGATCGCGGACTGAGGTATCCCCTTCTCGACCGATTCATTACGTTCAAAAGTGATCTCTCCCTCATCGGGAGCGGTGATGCCCATCATCATTCTGATGGTCGTCGTTTTACCGGCGCCGTTTGGACCCAGAAACCCCAAGATTTCGCCGGAGTGGACTTGAAAAGAGACCTTGTCCACGACGCAGGTTTTGCCGTAGGTCTTACTGACCTCGTTTACGATAATTCTGTTCAATCTTAACTCCTTATCCATAGTGGAGGATTCCGATCCTCCGTTTATTATGTGGCAGCGCTACGAAATGCTCTGACCCAGTGAAGAACTAATCCAGCCCGCCAGAATGACTAATCAATAGAACGACAGGGTCTTCGTCCGGTAATTTATGCTTACCGGACGTTGCGACAGGAATGGGTGACCCAGCAAACCGTCAAGTTTTATGTTGTATGCCTTGTTGATGTGGGAGATGTCCGAAAAGCAGTAACGCATGCGGGCAAATTGGATCTTGCCCACCAGATTTCTTTCGATGAACCCGATGGGGACTTCCACCTTCTTTCCGTCGGCGCCCGTCAAGGTATCTGCCGTTGCATCGGTAAGCAGTTTCTTGTATTTGGAGTAATGAGCAGCATCGATCAGATTGGCCATCGCACCGGTATCCAGTCCGAGGTTCAGTTTTCTTTTACCGACAGTGATTTTGATCACCGGGATGTGACCGAAAAGTTCGAATTTTACCTGATGAGATGGTTCGGGCGGTTGATGCGCTTCCGGTAGCGAACCGTCCTTCCTCAATCCATACAGACGGATAATGCTTTTCTCGTAATCGATATAGGTCTCGAAGGGTTCCAGTTCCGCTTTGCTGATTAGACCGGCAAAACTCTCGCCCAGTTCACCCTCCAGATGAAATAGATCCATGGTCACGCAGTCAAAATCGCTGTAGGTGGCTCCCGCCCAACGGAAACTTTCCAGTTTGCGAATACCGACCCCCCCGATCGCACCGCCCACGCCGGCGGACATACCAACGATCTGAACCGGTCGATCAGGATCATAAACACTATTCAAAACCAGCATGGGAGCGCCGCTGTCCAGGATAAAATGTGCCTTATCGCCATTGATCTCCGCTTCCACGAGAATCAGGTTGTTCTGCAAACGGAAAGGGATCTCGGCATATAGTTTGATGCTGCTCCTGCCGCTGGACATGGTGCCTGGATTTGCTGCCTGGAATAAGGTTGTGCTCACGATCTTGTCCTCCTTGTTAAGTGTGAAATCGATCTCCCTGATGCCATTGGGAGTTATTATGCTCACTGTATATACGGTCCGCTCTTGATCTGGGGTGATCTTCTTTAGGATACAACTGCTTATGACGACCGGAGCATTGCGGAAGATCTGGGTCAATACCTGCTTGATGTATTCGGGGGGGACGCGGTCGATGCTGAAATCTTTGGCAAAAGCATCCTGCGCTTTCCAGTATGACTTGGCATTCCATCCCTCCACAAAACTCTGGATCGACCGGGGCATCGTGAAATCAGCCACCTCATCGATCGCCTGGATCAATGAGCCCAGTCCCAGTATCAACAAGATCAATACAATGACTATTATGCGTCTCATCTGGTACCTCAATGATATTTCGCCTATCGCTATTGCAATATTTCAGCCAAATGGGGAAATTGCTGAGGCATGTTGACAATTTCAGACCGTTGCACATAATGGTGGACAGATAGTATATGTAAAAGACCGTTGAATAATCGGCAACACCGGATTTATCCGGTTGTTGTACCGGATTTATCCAGCACCCAGCACGTTTGCCCAGATGTCATAAACAATTGTCCTACAAGCATATAGATTTTACCGCGCACTGACTGAAGTCAGTGCAACGACCG
>CAYZZE010000122.1:0-4165 GCA_964482845.1 uncultured Candidatus Cloacimonadota bacterium | reverse complement strand
GCATCGGCGCTGCGATCATGGACCGCATAAGAAAAGCTGAACACAAATGGAGACAAGCAACTAAGAGCTGAATGGTTTGACTAAGCGAGTATGGCATTTCTGGAGCTGATCACGGGCGTGACAAAAAATACCCTGTCCTTTTTTGGGGTGTGTTCTCAAATTATACCTCCCAACAACCAACATGAGAGTGTTACTTGATCAGTGCCATGCGTTTGACGGCGTTGTATTTTCCGGCTTTCATGCGGATAAGGTAAATGCCGCTGGCGCAATGTTCTCCGTTGGCGTCCCTACCGTCCCAAAGGTATTTGTAATACCCGGCAGTATCGTGTCGGCGGGTGATCGAACGCACCACTTGTCCCTTAGGATTGTAAATCTCGAGTATTATGGTACCGGCTTCCTTAATGCTGTAGGGGATGGTAGTGGACGGATTGAAGGGATTGGGGTAGGCATCCAGTAAAGTGGTGACCTGGGGGATCGGAGGAGCATTGGGATCCGATCCATCGGCTACGTCGATCGATACCGGACCAAAGTATTCGTGACCGCCGTAAAGTTCCAATGCTTGCAGCCAGTAGTAAATCGTTCCCGGCATGGCCTCTTGGTCAGTAAAGACGTAACTCTGCTGATGAGATGTATTGGTGGCTTGGATCATTGCTCCGGTTATCTGGGCTTGGGCGATCTCGTCGCTACTGTTCTTTAGCACGTAAAATCCGACCAAATTTGATTCGGACTGGGTGATCCAAAGCAATTGCACATTGTTGTTAATACCTATACCTGCCGAGAAAGACGACAGGGTGACAGGAAGGATGCTTTCCCCGGAATCCGGAAAGACGATATCCAGATCTCCATCTGTTTTATCACTTGGTAGGAAAATCGAGATATTGTTATCCGTCCAACTGAAATCTAGAGGATTATCCAAATACTGCCAGGGATTGGGTATTACACGGTAGGCGATCCTGTGTGGGGTGAATCCAAGACCGTGTTGGATCATCAGATTTGTTCCGCTAAAATTGGCACCGCTCAGAGATAAGGCAAACCCACTATTTCCCCATGGCGCAAATTCCGGTGCATAGGAGGTTCTAAGCGTGACGACGGCGGTTCCGGGAGGAAGGTTATTGATCTGGACAGCGACATTGAGCATCAGACCGCCGAGCACTTCAACCGGCGGAGGAATGATATCGGTAGTGCCGTCAATTACAATGGCGGCATCGGTATTGTCGCCGATCACGATGCGGATATTGTCCAGCGCTGCGGGGGGCTGGGATCCCTGGGAAGCGTTGTTGAGCCAGGAAAAAACCAGACGTTTGCTTTGTCCTGCCAGAGCATTGTCCAGCTCGATACCGGTTCTTTGCCATTCGGTAGCGTTCCAATAGGTTTCGCCGATCTGGAAACTATCACCCAATTGAGCGCCGGCGACGGGTGTGGAAATGGTCTCAATAAGATAGACCCGCAGACAATCCTGGCTGGACTGGCCATTGGCGCGCCAGTCAAACCTGAGCCACATATCTTCCAGTCCCGCGGGGAAATCGATATCACGATAGAGATGGACGGTGGAAGCGGAATTGAGAGTATAGTTGTTGGTGTTTCCGTCATCATTTGAAATATATGCGCCGAACGCACCAGTTTGAGATGCCGCTGTTCCCCGATGCCATTTATTTGTCTGAGTGCCGTTGACGATCGACCAGTTTTCCAATCCATTCTCAAATCCCTGCACAAACGGAACAGCCGGGATCGGGGGAACACTATCCACGGTTAAAGATACAGGAATAACGACCGATGGATTGATCGGGCAATTACTGATCAGTGTGATATCCACATTATACTCTCCCTCCTCCAGTCCGGTGCTGTCAAAATTGAGCGGGATCACATGATCAAGATCGTTTTCAGCGATACTTCCACTCACGGGGCTATCTCCGTTGAGCTCGAGCCACGGCGCGGGAGGGGGATTGGTAGAGGTCACAGTCACGAGATCGACACAGACGCCATATCCATATTTGGCTGTGCCCTGAAAGGCAATATAGTAGGTCGAGGTGAGATTGGGTAACGGGATGATCCTTTCTGTCCAGGAGGGAACATTGGAAGTATATGCCTGCAATAAAATCCATGACCCAACGGCAGAGGTCTTGTAAAAGATGCGCAGTTCATCCTGATCCGGTGACCAAAATGCCTGAGCATGCCAGAACCGGAGTTCTGCGGAAACAGCACTGGAAAGGTTGAGAGGGGGAGTGATCAAGCGAGTCACTCGAGGTGAGGTGCTGTTAATATAAAGACGTGCATTGCGAGTTCCATTGTATGCAGTGCTGGGGTTACCGTTATGTCCGCCGGTCACGTAAGCCCAAGAAATGGCACCGGTTACAAATTCCTGTGTCCAGCCGGTGGGGAGAGCGCCGGATTCAAAACTTTCCTGAAGCACAAGGGTTGAACTTGTGGGCAGGGAAGCGGTATAACTAAGGGTTTGGACGCCTGCATTGCCGATATAAAGTTGGCGGCCCGTGGTATCATTCGGGGGTAAAACCACGCTGATCGATAAAGGGCTCCAGGTGATCTCTGGCGGATCTTGAAACGATGCCAAAGCTGCCTCTGCATTGACCATGCCATAGCCAGTAAAGCGATCCCAACCAGCGCCTCCGTCCATGGTCATATCGGTAGCGTTATTTACCAGGACTGATCTTAACTGGATATTGGTAAGCGTTGGACCATATGACCGAACCAAGGCTGCCACTCCCGCCACATAAGGAGTGGCGCAGGAGGTGCCATTAAACCACATATAATAATCGTTGGCAGAATATCCGGCTGCGCCGGTGATATCGGTTGTGGGGAGAATGGTCGGGCCCATGATGTCCACGGCATTGGCAGCATCCTGGATATTTACTCCATAATTGGATCCCCACCAGGTCTGGCCATCGGATGACGAGGGGCTTTTCCGTTCTCCGGAAGGGCTGGCGGCACCTACGCTGATGACGTGTGGATGGTTGGAAGGGTAAGCGATGGAAGACGTATTGCCGTTAGCCGTGGCAGCAAAGATCGTAACGCCTTTGTTGTAAGCATAAGTAAAAGCCGCATCGGTGGGCGGATCATATCCGAATGGAACAGACGCACCCAAACTCAAACTGGCGATGTGAGCGCCGCTATCAGCAGCGTGAGTAATAGCGTTTGCTATCGCCGTAAAATACATATCCCCCGCCGAATTGGCCACCTTAAGGGGCATCACAGATGATCCTCCGGCGCTACCCACGATACCGAGATTGTTGCCCCCGATCGCCGCCGCCACTCCGGCACAAGCTGTTCCATGTCCCCGCTGTGCACTGTTATCCATCGGGTTACTGTCATTGTCGCCATAGTCCCATCCAGCTACCAGCCGCAGATCAGGATGTCCGGTATCCACCCCAGAATCAATGATGGCAATGATAATGGCGGCGCTGCCCATTCCCTGGGGAAAATCCCAGGCATTTTGCATCCGGGCGTCAAAACCGGGAGTACCGACGCCCGGACCGCTGTGGCTGCCGTTTTGATATCTGGGCAACTGCGCGGTGTTATTATGTCCCCAGTGATTGGGATAAAGCGGGTCATTGGGAACATACTGAGGGTAAGCGATATAGACCGGACAGGCATCTTCAACCGATGTGAGACTCTTAAATTCACTTATGACCCGAGGAACGTCCACGCGGCCTGAAAACTCGACTATAAACCAGCGGCCAAATCCGGTGCGCCGTTCCCACTCGCTGTCCTTTACCCGTCGATGCGCGCGCAAAATCCGCAATCCGCCGCTACGCGCAAGAATCCCGTCAAGATCATCGATCCCAAACAACGGGACAGAGGTAAGAAGATCCTGAGGCAGACCGGTGCGGCTGATACTTTCCGGATGGAGTTTTACCAATATCCGGTGCGGAGCATACAATTCACTTTCTTTCTCGTAGCCCGGAATGGCTGATGCAAACAGAAAGCCAAACAATCCCACCATACAAATAGCCATTACTGCTGTGCGACACATCTTAAACTCCTTTATACAATTACATCCTAACATGAATTGATTTGACCTTTTGTATTCTGTCAAGGTTTTTCTGCTGGCATATTAACTATCGACTGTTGGAAACTATCGGTTCGTTTTATTTTCATGTCTATTCCACATGGTTTCAAAGCGGTAGTTTGTTATGATCGGTGATAAAGA
>CAYZZE010000121.1:0-4570 GCA_964482845.1 uncultured Candidatus Cloacimonadota bacterium | reverse complement strand
GAAGCGTTGATGAACCGAATCTAGGCTCAATTAGTCAGACATGAGGGTTTGCGGCTAAAGCCATATCGCTGTACTGCTGGCAGGCTAACCCTCGGTATCGGCCGTAATCTCGATGACCGGGGTATATCCCAGAAAGAAGCTTATGCCATGCTGGAGCGGGATATAGCCGATTGCGAGCAGTGGCTGATCGAAAAGATATCCGATGTTTATAATAATCTCGATGAGATGCGCCAGACGGTGCTGCTTAATATGTGCATAAGCATCCCACAAAGCTGCTCCGCGCCTTTGCGGGAACCCTGCTCCCTTGGTATCAAGGGACTTTTAGAGTTCAAGAACACGCTGGATTTTATCGGTGCTGGAGACTGGGAACGAGCTGCCAATGGCATGTTCGCTTCTAAGTGGGCAAAGCAGGTGGGTCGTCGGGCAATAGAGCTGTCTGAGCTGATGAGGAAAGGTCAGTGATTCCTATACCAGTCGAGGTTGATGCCATGCTCGCCATCCTCAACCTGCCCAAGGAGATGGGTAATAACCGGGAATATACCCCGCCAAGCATATACATTGCGTTTGCAAAGAAAGCCGGAAGAGATATCGGCGATCGCTTCCGGCTATTGATTGACAGTAAAATCGCTTAGTTTTGAGCGAGTTTTTTGTAATGCTCGTAGCGTTGTTTGACGAATTGCTTGATCTGATCCCGGAATTCGGCTTGGCGTTCGGGGAAATCTTTTTTCAGGGAAGTATAACGAGTTTCATGGTCGATGAATTCGGTCACATCCAGCGTGGGCTCTTTGGAATCGAGAGTGAGGGGGTTTTTATCCTGATCCTTGAGCAAGGGATTGTAACGGTAAAGCAACCAGTATCCTGAGTCAACGGCTGTTTTTTGCACTTTTTGGGCAAGTCCCATGTCGATGCCGTGGTTGATGCAGGGTGCATAAGCGATGATGATCGCCGGACCGGGGAAAGCTTCGGCTTCGAGGATGGCATTGAGCGCCTGAGTTTTACTGGCACCCATGGCAATGCTGGCGACATAGACGTAACCATAGCTCATCATCATCAAGCCCAGATCTTTTTTGGTGGTATTTTTACCTGATTCGGCAAAGCGAGCCACCGATCCGAGAGGCGTGGCTTTGGATGCTTGTCCGCCGGTATTGGAATAGACCTCGGTATCCATGACGAAGATATTGAGTTTGCGATTGGATGCCATGACGTGATCCAGACCGCCGAAACCGATGTCATAAGCCCAGCCGTCACCACCGATCGACCAGACGGACTTCTGAATGAAGTAGGACTCCAGTTCCTTGATCCGGCGCAGGTTTCCGATGCAGCAATCCTGGGCATGGGCAATGGTTGCAGGCAAGAGGGATTTGATCCTGGCGGCATTCGTTTTTGCCGCTTCATCGACCTCCGACCAATGTTCCAAGGCGTAAGTAAAGGCGTTCTTTAATTCGGGATCAATAGCTTTATCCATCAACTTTTCGACGGCAGAGCGGAGCATCCTGCGGTTTGAATCGATGGCCAACCGCATGCCAAAGCCATACTCGGCATTGTCCTCAAAAAGTGAATTCGCCCAGACGGGACCTTTGCCTTCTTTGTTCTTGCAATAAGGGATGGAAGGGAAGGTTCCGCCCCAGATGGATGAACATCCGGTAGCGTTGGCAATGACCATCCGGTCGCCGTAGAGTTGGGTCAGCAATTTGATGTATGGCGTTTCTCCGCAGCCAGCACATGCGCCTGAGAATTCGAGCAGGGGCTGTTTGAACTGGCTGCCCTTCATCGTTGTCTCTTTGAAGTTTGCCAGGACGTCATTCGGCAGGCGGTCAAAGAACTCATAATTGACTTGTTCCCCTTTTTCCCGTTCTTCTTCGATAGGTTTCATTACCAGGGCGGCTTTGGGACAGTCGTTGACGCAGACGCGGCAACTCTGGCAATCGTCGATATAGACCTGGACTTTGTATTGGTAGCCCTCGGTGCCGACGGCTTTGAGGGTCTGGATAGTAGCGGGAGCATCAGCCAGTTCTTCCACCGTCATCAGTTTGGTTCGGACGGCGGCATGCGGACAGACGAAGGAGCACTGGTTGCACTGGATGCAGTTTTCGGGGATCCAATGGGGAACGAATGGCGCTACCCGGCGTTTTTCCAGACGAGTAGTGCCGGTGCAGATCATACCATCCAAAGGCATCTGAGAGACCTTGATCTGGTCTCCTTTTTCACGCATGATCGGCTCGATCACGTTGCGGGTAAAGCCATCGGCGTTTTCTGGGATGAGTTTTTTGGGTTTCATACTTTCGGCAGGTAATTGAGCGGGGATCTCGATTTTGACCAATGCCTCATCCACTCTGTCCACGGCGTCGAGGTTCATTTTTACGACCTCGTCGCCTTTGCGGGAGTAGGTCTTGGTGACCGATTCTTTGATCAAAGCGATGGCTTCCTGCCGGTCAAGGATACCGCTGATCAGGAAGAAGGCGGTTTGCATGACTGTGTTTACCCTGCCACCAAGCCCGACGCGATTGGCGATCTCCAAGCCATCGATGGTGTAAAACTGGATGCGTTTCTCAATAATGGTCTTTTGCATGTCCTGGGTAAGTTGACCAAAGACCTCATCGCGGTTCCAATTCGAATTGAGCAAAAAGACACCATTGTCCTTGATACTTTCCAGAAGATCAAATCTGCCTATGAATGCCTGATTGTGGCAGGCAACGAAATCTTCTTTACTGACCAGATACTGCGATTTGATCGGCGATTTTCCGAAACGGAGATGGCTGCGCGTGATCCCGCCTGACTTTTTGCTGTCATATTGGAAATATCCCTGTACATTCAAGTCGGTATGATCACCGATGATCTTGATGCTGTTCTTGTTAGCGCCGACGGTGCCATCCGAACCGAGCCCCCAGAACTTGCAACTGATGGTGCCTTCGGGAACAGTATGGATATCCTCATTGATCGGGATGGAGAGATTACTGACGTCGTCTTCGATACCGACGGTGAAGCCATGGAATCCGCAGTTGTCGAGATGGTCATAGACCGCTTTGATCATGGATGGGGTAAATTCTTTGGAACTAAGACCGTAGCGGCCTCCAATGATGTAGAGTTCCGAATGATTCTTCAATGCTGTGACCACGTCAAGATAAAGCGGTTCGCCGATGGAACCTGGTTCCTTCGTGCGGTCAAGGACTGCTATGCGTTTGACGCTCGTGGGGATAAGGTGAAGGAAGTGTTTGACGGAGAAGGGACGGTAAAGCCGAACTTTGATCAATCCGTAACGGGTGCCGCGCTTCTCGTTCAGATAGGTGATGGTTTCTTCAATGGTTTCGCAGCCGGAGCCCATTGCAATGATCAATGATTCCGCTTCAGGATGTCCCACATAATCAAAAAGTTTATACTCGCGTCCGGTCTTCTCCGCCAGAAGGCGCATATATTCCAGCACTGTTTCCGGTGCGGCATCGTAGTATTTATTCACCGTCTCGCGTCCCTGAAAATAGACATCGGGATTCTGCTGTCCGACCTTGATCATCGGACGGTCGGGATTCAGAGCGCGTTGGCGGAAGGTCTCAATGTATCTGTAATCAACCATCCCGGCGATGGTCTCATAATCCACTTCATCTATCTTTTGCAGCTCGTGCGAGGTGCGGAAACCATCGAAGAATACGAGGATAGGCACTTGGGATTTGAGGGTGGATAACTGGCTGATGATGCCCAGATCCATCACTTCTTGCACGGAATTGCAGGCGACCAAGGCAAACCCGGTGTTACGAGTGGACATGACGTCCGAATGATCGCCAAAAATAGACAAGGACTGACATGCCAGGGACCGTGCCGATACGTAGAATACAGCGGGCAACATCTCACCGGCTATCTTGTACATATTGGGGATCATCAACATCAGACCTTGAGAGGCGGTAAAGGTTGTGGTCAAAGCGCCAGCAGTCAAACACCCGTGAACCGCTCCGGCCGCGCCTGCTTCGGATTGCATCTCGATTACGTCAACCGTGGCGCCAAAAATGTTCTTTTTGCCCGATACAGCCCAAGCATCTGAAAGTTCGCCCATCCCGGAGGAGGGAGTGATCGGATAGATGGCGGCCACTTCGTTCATCGCATAAGCAACGTGCGCCGCGGCGTTGTTGCCATCCATTGTGGCCTTCTTGCGTTTAGCCATTTTATATCTCCTTATGTGGCATATATTTATCTTAATTGTGCTGTTTGCGGCACCCTATTATGGAGCAGTTTTTTGTCAATACAATAATCACGACCAAGCGCAGAGTAAAGTCCGGCAATTGTCATAATCCCCCAGCCCTGAGACAGTATTTATCCCATCAAGAAAAAGATTAGCAATGTTCATCCGGGGAACTAGAAATCTCTATAAACTGACACCCAAAGCTGCAAGTAGTGACACGTGGGAAAAGTGGGGATAAGGTTTTGATGGGTGGCGAGATACGATGGACTGGCTTTGGAAATGTCCAAGCGCCTGTTTGGACGTTTTTATACTATTTCGCTTGCATACTTACAAATAACGCTTATACTATCTCCAGATTAGTAATGCTGGAGGTAAAGATGAACCGTATCCATGTTAACGACA
>CAYZZE010000120.1:0-4760 GCA_964482845.1 uncultured Candidatus Cloacimonadota bacterium | reverse complement strand
CTACCGACAAGGTGTCGTTAACATGGATACGGTTCATCTTTACCTCCAGCATTACAAATCTGGAGATAGTATAAGCGTTATTTGTAAGTATGCAAGCGAAATAGTATTATTTGCAGTAAACCTGTCACAAACTACTCAAAATGGTCATGTAAAGGATGAGTAAGGATGTCATACGATGCGACAGTTTGCATTTTTGCTGCACAATTTGCAGTTTTCGTTGTCAAGTTGCATCGGTCGATCATTGCATAAATGATTTGACAAAATAGCAGTAATGAATTGGCATGAGAAAAAGCATCTTTTCCTGAGGAGGATAAATGCTCAAGAAAGAAGAAAAAAAACGGTTGCATTTGAGCCGGATCAATTACATCCTGTTAGCCGTCGCTACGTTGATGGTCACCGCCGGATATATCATAATGTCGCTTAACGACATCACTATCTCGCCGGTACTTTTGATTATTGCTTATGTCGTAGTCATCCCGCTGGCTCTGCTGATCCGAAAAAAAGAAGATTGATGCCTGTTCTTTCTGAAGAGACCATCGCCAAACTCAAGAAACTGCAGTTCACTGCTCATCAGATCGTGGAGGGTTTCCTGATCGGGCTGCATCAATCGCCCTATCACGGTTTCAGCGTGGAATTCAGTGATCATCGGCAATATAATCCCGGTGAATCGCTCAAGGACATCGATTGGAAAATCGTTGCCAAGACCGAGCGCTATTATATCAAGCGCTACGAGGAAGAGACGAACCTCCGCTGTTACATCATCCTTGACCATTCGGCCTCGATGTTTTACCGATCCGGAGAGCGCACCAAGATCGAATATGCCGTGGAACTATCAGCCGCCCTTGCCTGGCTGATGATGAACCAGAAGGATGCGGTCGGGCTCATCACTTTTAATGACGCCATCACCAATATGCTCTTGCCCAAGGCGTTCCGTTCCTACTTGGCCCAGATCTTTCGGGTGCTATTAGATGTGATACCCAAGGAGCAAACCGCCATCCAACCGGTCTTGCACAAGATCGCCGGATCTCTACGCAAGCGGAGTTTGGTGATCCTGATCTCGGATCTCCTGGATGAACCGGACAAGATCCTCAGCGGACTCAAACACTTCCGCAATCGCCATCACGAAGTCCTCGTTTTTCATGTCCAGGATTTGCAGGAAGAGGAATTTAAGTTCAAGCACGAGAGTATCTTCGTGGATTCCGAGACCGGAGCTGGCATCCGCATCAATCCCTGGCAGATCCGTAAAGAATACAAACAGAACTATGAGACCTATGTGCAAACAATCAAGGACGGCTGTCATCAAGCGCAGATCGAATATAATCCCATTTCCACCCACACGCCGTTTAACGACTTGTTGATCAAATACCTCATCAAACGCCGCAAAGGATAAGAGGAGAAAAATGTCCTGCCCCAATCAGAAACAAAACGCCGCAAAGTGCAATTGCTCTTACCCCTGTTCCCACAAAGGATACTGCTGTGAATGCCTTCGCTATCACCGCTCGCGGGGACAATTGCCCGCCTGCTATTTCAATGCCGAAACCGAAAAGACCGGTGATCGCTCAATAGAAAATTACCTTCGTCATAGCAGATAAGATGCGTATTATCGCTGCGTCAGAAATACATAATTCGGTCGTTAGCGCCATAGACAAGATTGTTTTCGGACTCGACCCGCTGATGCGTTCCGCTTTGGCGAAGGCTTTTCAAGCGGAGACCGATGAGACCGCCCGGGATGTGCTTAACGCTTTGTTGGAGAATGCGGCGATTTCGGAGTGTGAGCGTATCCCTTATTGTCAGGACACGGGAACGGTGGTGGTCTTTGCTGGGATCGGAGCGGAAGTTTTGATCTCCGGCGGGCTTTTGGATGACATTATAAATGACGCTGTCCGCGAAGCGTGGAAATTGAAGTATTTGAGACCGTCCATCGTGCATTGTCCTCTGTCCCGTTCCGGCAATAGCGGTGACAATACTCCCGCAATTATCCATCAACGGAGCGTAACCGGTGATCGTTTACTTCTGTCCATCGCTCTCAAGGGCGGCGGAGCGGAAAATATGAGCGCAATCAAAATGTTGCCGCCCACCGCCGCGGAAGAGGAGATTATCGGCTTTATCACAGAAACAGTCGTCAAAGCCGGAGGCAAGGCATGTCCGCCGCTCGTCCTGGGCATCGGTATCGGTGGCAATTTTGAGACCGCTGCGCTAAATGCCAAGCGCGCGCTCTTTGTCCCTCTGAACGGCAGCCATCCAGATGAAAAAGTCGCCGCATTGGAACGGAATATACTGGACAGCGTCAATGCCACCGGCATCGGCGCTCAAGGTCTGGGTGGCCGGACAACCGCTTTGTCAGTCCATATTATCACCTCGCCTTGCCATATTGCCTCTTTACCTGTCGCCGTCAACCTTCAATGTCATGCCCACCGGCATTGCGAGATAATACTTTAACTCGATCAATGCGGGGTTCCGGATCATGCAGATAACAAAACTTACCCTACCCTTGACGGCAATGGACATAGCCCAA
This sequence comes from uncultured Candidatus Cloacimonadota bacterium, assembly GCA_964482845.1. Classification (GTDB taxonomy): domain Bacteria; phylum Cloacimonadota; class Cloacimonadia; order Cloacimonadales; family Cloacimonadaceae; genus VGPI01. The sequence goes on along the minus strand of CAYZZE010000120.1, from coordinate 2,245 downwards.
TTGAGGATCGGGGATAAAGTCCTGCTCGAAGGCACGCTTTTTACCGCCAGGGACCAGGCGCATCAACGGCTCTGCCGTCTATTGGACAAAGGTGATGAACTGCCCTTTCCACTTCATGCATCCGCGCTTTTTTATTGTGGACCTTCACCCGTCCCCCCCGGCAGGATCTGTGGCGCCATCGGTCCCACGACCGCTTTACGAATGGATAAATACACGCCCCAGTTGATCCATAATGGCTTGAAGGTCATGATCGGCAAAGGCGAACGCTCCTCTACGGTGAAGGAAGCCATCCGACAAAATCATGCTCTTTACCTGACTGCCATCGGCGGCGCTTCAGCGCTTTTGGCTCGATCAGTCATATCATTCGAACTATACTGCTGGGAAGACCTTGGTCCCGAAGCGGTCTATCGCATTGTGGTAAATGACTTTCCCTGCTACGTTGCCTGCCGCTGATCTCCCGCGGTAACTGGATCGGAAACGGCGACCCGGTCAATTACGGCATAATGACAGCATCAACCTATAGATTGCACTTTCGAAGTGAAAACAGGAACCGAATTATCCGGAAGAGAAACAGGGAGTAATGATCATGGAAAACATCCGCATTGGAATAGTAGGCAATATCGGAGTGGGAAAATCCACTTTTATTGAAGCGGCAAGTTCCGCACCCCTCAATAAAATACTAAAATCCGTTTATCCAAAGCCAAACGGCACCGAGGGGGTATATGCCTTTCCGGAAAAGTTCAATCCCATTGTGCTTGATTCATTTTACCGGGATCCCGTTGCCAATGCTTTCATGGCTCAGATCGAGTTCTTCAATGGCAGATTGGATCGCCAGAAGCAGATTCAGACGTGCAGGGGGATCGTGCTGGAAGACAGGACTCTGGCTGAGGATTATCATATTTTCGGCAAAGCCCAGCGCATACTTCAGAATATGTCCGAGCCGGAATTCATTGCCTACCAGCGCACCTACAGATTGATGACGGAGCAAATCAAGGAACCCGACCTCCTGGTGTATTTCAAAGCGGAAGTTCCCATCCTCCAAGCAAGAATACGGGAGCGAGGCCGGGAAAGTGAACTGGCGATCTCTGCCGATTACCTCGAACTACTGAACAATCTGTATGAGGATTTTATCGCTCACCATGTGCATTGCCCCGTCCTGGTGATCGATGCGGACAAGGCAGTGGAAAAAGCGGAATGGCTGCGCCGTACCTCCAATTTGATTGCGGAACAGGTGAAAGCCCTGGAACTGCGCGTATCCAGCCCGGGCATCAGTGAATGGGTTACGCTGCCTCAGACCGAAGCCACTCTCAAGGCGATCGATGTGGAGCGCCAATTGGAAGAATATCTGGCAACACACCCGAAACTGATCACCGTCGCCGGTAACGTTGGACTGGGGAAATCGACATTGACCGCCATTATGGGACGTAGCCTCAAGATAAACACCCTGTATGAAAAACCCGAAGAGAATCCACTTTTGGAGAAGTTTCTGGCAGACAAGAAAACCTATTGCTATGATCTTCAGTTGCATTTCCTTCAGATGCGAGCCCAGCAGCGTAAACTCGGCAAAAGCGGGGCGGGAAGTTATGTAAAAGACCGCTCTCTGCCCGAAGATCTGTTGGTTTTCTGTAATCAGTTCCATGCGGATGGTTTGCTTACCGATGACGAGCTGGACAACCTGGTGACCCAATTTCAGACGGTAAACAGGCAACTGCCTTCAGCAGACCTGATCATTCTATTGCAGGGGAGTCCTTCCCTGGCTTGGGAAAGAATCCAGCTGCGCGGCCGGGAAATGGAAATCGAGGGCGGGTGGCAGTTCTCCGAGATAAAAAACCTCAGTCACTGGTATAAAACGTACGGATCAAACGTTGTAAAACTTGGCTTTCACGACGGGGCTGTCCTCGAAATCGATGTCGAAAAACTCGATCTGACCAATCGCATCCACGTGGGATATATCTTCGATAGAGTACTGGAAATCCTCAAATCCCAGGATAACGATAATAAAGCCTAAAAATCCGAGGCAATACACCCGACCATTGATCCAAGGACGCTGCCACGGGTCAGTGGCAAACGCGGTCAAATCCCTTTTGCTCAGTACTGTAAGAAGGATCAATGCGCCGCATACAATCGAATCCAAGGTGACTATTGTACATGCTGGAATCACCTGAGATTGAGATCGTGAGAAGGCAATTTAATCAGTTTTCCATCGCCATCAGATGATTGTGATGAGTTTTCCAGCGCTATCAGA
>CAYZZE010000119.1:0-4839 GCA_964482845.1 uncultured Candidatus Cloacimonadota bacterium | reverse complement strand
TCATTCCAGCACCATCAGATGTTGGGCGGTGACTTCAGTCACTGTTCGGAACGCCGCTAACGATCAACCCGCGAGAGTATCCGGACTTTTGGAGGACCTTAGTCCGAGAGAAATGCCCTCTCGCTGGACAGGGATCCTTCTTTTATACGCTGGCATGGGTCTCTCTTTCGGACTGAAGTCCTCGAAAAGCCCGGATGCCCTGAGGGGCTGATTGTTGGTGGGAGTCAGAACGGTGTCTGAAGTCACCGCTTATCATCTGATAGCGCTGGCATGACGAAAGGTTTAGTTGTCTGTTATGACGTCTCTTATGATCCAGGAGGCGGCATACATGCCCATGATGGCGGGCATATAGCTGATAGAACCGACGGTTTTGCGGGTCCTGCCGCGGTGGATGACGGTTTCATCGGGTTCATCCTCCAGTTCTTCCGGGATACGGGCGGGCTCGGTGGAGTAAACGCAGGGGATACCTCCAGCTATACCACGCCGTCGAAGGAACTTACGGACGCGTTTAGCAAGCGGGCAATGCATGGTTTCGGAGATATCGGAGAGGTGAATCTGAGATGGATCAAGGCGGTTGCCGGCACCCATAACGGTGATGATTGGGATATGGTTTTGCACGGCATATTCGATCAAGCCGACCTTGGGACCCAAACTGTCGATGGCGTCGATGATATAGTTCTGGTCCTTGATCAGGAGGTGGCGGTTCTCGATGGCACAGAATTCGGTATGGATGGTGATCTGGGCAGCGGGATTGATGGCAAGTATCCGTTCTTGCATGATCTCGGTCTTAAATCTGCCGACGGTGGGGTGCAGGGCGAGGATCTGGCGGTTGAGGTTGGTGGGATTGATGCGGTCAAAGTCGATCAGGTTAAAGTGACGGATTCCCGCACGGGCGAGCGCTTCAGCGGCATAAGAGCCGACTCCGCCCAATCCGACGATGCAGACCCGGGTCTCATGCAGTCGGGCGAGATTTTCCCCGCCGATCAAGATCTGTGTGCGGATCTCCCGATCAAGCATCGCTATCTCCAAAGAGGATACAATAGTTTTTCCACTGCCGGTCGATCAATTCGCTGCGTCCGATGCCGGTCAAATCGATCACCCGATCCACCAGGTCAAGCAGGCGCAAGAGCGGATTGGTCTCGCCTTCCCGGACGTAATATTGGGTGATATCGGTCTCCAGGAAATATCTGCCGCTGGCAATGATAGCCGTGAGGAGAGCGGCATGGTCGGGCTTGCAGATACGGGAACTTATGGTAAAATAAGAATCCAGAGCCATAAGTTGGGTCAATCCTTCTTGTGATCCGGCATAGCAATGCACGAGATAGGTGAGCGGGTAGCGCTTGAGCAGCGGGACAGCGATATGCAGAAGACCCACGAGGTGCAGAATGACGGGCAAATCATAACGCTCCGCAAGGGACAACTGCCGCCCCAAGATTTCTATCTGTGATTGCAAATCAGGATTGCCACGGTCCAGGCCGCATTCGCCGATGGCATGGATCTGATGCTGGCGGGCGAGATCCTCCAGGTCAGCGATGGTTACATCGCATTCATCGAAATTCGGATGGATGCCAGCGCTCCAGATCACAGTTTGTATAGGATTTTGCCTGTGCCATTGGATCTCGCTGCGGCGGAGGGCAGAGGAGATAAATCCGCTGATGCCAGCTTCTTGGGCTTGCAGTAGTAATGGCTCCAAAGCATGGGTCTCTGCCAGATTGGCAAGGTGGCAATGGGCATCAATCATATCTATCCTTCTCATTTGGTGTCGGCTCCCGGCTGACCATGATATACACATCCGCAAGATTGTAAAACGCTATCAGATCGCTATTGTCGATCAATCCCGTAAAGACAACGCTGTCGGCGAGACCGAGCGAATGGATCGGCGTCTCCAAGCGACGGTAAAAATCCTCATGCCAGGGTCCCACGATAAAATATACCGGATCAGGAAAGCCAGGTGAGGGCTTTTCGCTTGATGATCCGGGCGACCGGTTTGAATGAGCGGGTTGATCGGGGGTGGCTCATTGCTCGTACGACCCGTTGGTCAGAAAGGATTCAAGATGATCGAGCATCTTGTCAATAGTAAAGAATTCCCGGACGCGGTTCTGTCCATTTGTCCGAAACATACAACCATGGATAGGGTTCCTCGTGAAAACCGGTGAATATCACTTGTCCATCGATCCCGCGTTTGGATGCCCGCCGGATCAGCGTGACGGGATCGAAACCTGAAAGGAAGGGCAATCGGATCTTGGGAATACGGAAGCGATCGCCTACGAAATCCTTGCGATAAGCGATATGCACGCTCCCCCACACGGTCATATGGTTTGCTGGATAATGACTTGCGAGCCAAGGAATGCGCTGCCATCCAAGTCCATTTCTCATTACCGACCCCATCTCGGGCAGAGAGTAAAAAGAGGACACGGATCTTTTGCATCAGCGGTCAAACTGCAATTTATACAAGTGTTGGTAACGGGGACAATTCCGGAGCAATTCATCATGGGAACCCACGCCCACGATATGCCCTTTTTCGATGACCACGATCCGGTCGCATTTCAAAATTGTGGAGAGGCGGTGGGCGATTATGACGACAGTCCGGTTGTGGGTGGCTTCATCAATGGCGGCTTGGACTTTCATCTCAGAATCGGTATCCAAGGCGCTGGTTGCCTCGTCAAAGATCAGGATCGGCGGATCGCCCACGATGGCGCGGGCGATGCACAAGCGCTGTTTCTGACCACCGGAGAGATTGGCGCCTTTTGCATCTAAAACCTCATCGTATTGGTCGGGAAATTGGATGATAAATTCATCCGCATGGGCGATGCCTGCTACCTCCCTGATCCTCTCGTCCGAAACCTCGTCCAGAGTGCCGTAGGCGATATTGTCCCGAATCGATTTGGTAAAGAGGATCGAATCCTGCGTGACGATGCCAAAGAACCGGCGCAGATCATTGATCCTGATATTCCGGATATCGATCCCGTCCAAGCGGATAACGCCACCAGTGATGTCATACATCCGGTTCAAAAGGTTTGCCAAGGTCGTCTTGCCACCACCGCTGGAACCGACCAGGGCGATCTTGCTGCCTTTGCTGATAGTGAGATCAATATCCTTGAGCACATATTTCTTGGGCTTGTAACTGAAAGAGACCTTGTCGAAGACGATATCGCGCTCAAAACTCGTCCTTGCCAGGGCACCCGGTTTGTCTTTGATCGTGCTTTCCTGATTCATTACCAAAGCGATGCGGTCAAGAGAAACCACGGCGCGCTTGATATCGGTGTACATGGTGGTAAGCGTCTTGAGTGGATGGAGCATGGAGAACAAGGCAAAGAGAAAGGCGGTAAAATCACCCAAACTGAATCCACTGGAGGGATCAAGGATCATCTTGCCGCCGATGATGATGACCACGATACCTGTTAAAGTGGAGTTCAATTCCGAAAAGGGCACGGTGAGCGAGGTATAGGCCTGTGATCTTTGCCACATTTTCAGGTGCTTGCGGTTGATCACATCAAAGTTTCTCTGTTCCTGTTCCTCACGCTGGAATGCCTTTACGATCTTCATGCTGTTCAAAACTTCCTCGACATTGGAAAACATCGTGGAGAGTTGATGCTGGATGCGTTTGGTATATTTCTTGATCTTTCTGCCCAGCATTGATACCGTGAGCGAAAACACCGGCAGGACGATGACGCTGTAAACAAATAGTTGAGCATTCAGCATCAGGGCGATGCGCATATAGACCAGGATCGTGACGATATCACGGATGGAATTGAGGAGGGAATTGATGAATTGATTGCTGACGTTATCCACGTCGTTGACCATCCGGACGATGGCGTCGCCCACCTGGTTCTGATTGTAAAAGTCACTTGATTGATGCAAATAACGGTTGAACATAAAACTGCGCACATCTCTGATGGTCTTGCCTCTCAAATGGACAAAGAACATCCGGTGGGCAAAGTAAAACACGTTCTTCAGAAAGATCAGAACGGCGATCAGCCCACATAGCACATAGAGCAGAGCCAGAGAATCGGTCTGCATCATGATCTGCTTGAGTGATTCCCACAATGGCGAGTAGTAACTCAAACTGCGGAAGGCAAATAAGGAGCCATATTGGGAGGTGAAAGACGAGATCGCTTCGCCGGTGGCTGAGAGAAACTGCGCCGAGGTTAGGTGGATTATATCGGGCTTGGATGGATTGAAAACATAGTCAAACAAGGGTATGAGGATAGTGATACTGACACCGCTGAAGAAGGCATACAATAGCATTGTAAGTAAACCCATCAGCATATGAAACCAGTATCGGAACATCATCCCGTAGATCTGGATGAGGTTTTTCCATCGGCTGGGCGCAAAGATTTCGCTTATCATTTTACTCATAAAAAAAAGCCAGCGTATGCTGGCAAGAAAAATCTGGCACGCCCTAAGGGATTCGAACCCCAAACCTTCTGATCCGTAGTCAGATGCTCTATCCAGTTGAGCTAAGGGCGCGCGCGGATCCACGTTTCCCGGACCGCCTCATGATGTCAAGAATTTTGTTCTTTAACCTGTTGTCAATTTGAGGTGGCATAACATCCGGACCCCCATTGTAGCGGAGGATCTGATCCTCCGAATTAAAAAAAGCGTTGGACATACTGGAATCATTAAACATCGGGAACATGAGAAAGTAATATCATCTCCCCTTCCAGCCCAGACAGTAGTTGCAACAGGTTGTGTCTGACAAATTACTTTTATAATGCCATAAAGTCAACTCTCAGAACTATTGCATTTGTCAAGTCCTGAAATAGTTGACACCCCGTGCCTTATTTTTTTTGCCACTAGCACTACACCCCTATGCCCTGAATGCCCTCAGAGGGTCGT
>CAYZZE010000118.1:0-4865 GCA_964482845.1 uncultured Candidatus Cloacimonadota bacterium | reverse complement strand
ATCAGATTCCTGCGGGCACCCCTGCACAAAACATTGTATAAAAACAGAAAATTTACCCCAAGGAGGTAACATGTTTACAGATAATAATACCAGGAATAACTCAACCACCCAAGCAAAATTCGGCTTCTTTGTCGGTAAGGAACTCAATATTGACTGGGTGGATGAAAGGGCAAAGAGATTTGCTGATGGATTGTCGTCTAATAAGATGACCATTAACCAACTAAGAGCATTCTACCATGAGTTTCTTAGAATCAAAGAGTTAACTGAACGTGATGACAAAACTTGGATCGTTTCTTTGAGATTATTGAAGGCGAAGGCATCTTATCGTGCCAATTCGTCTTCCGCAAAAATCCCTCGAGAGTTTGTTGGTTTTATCACTGAACTTGTTAACAGTATTGGTTCTGATTCCAAAAAGCTTTCGGCTGCTTGTTTAGTGATAGAGGCTTTAGTGGCACATTTTCCAAAACCAGAAAAAGGTAAAAAATAAGGAGTAACATCATGTTAAGATCATTAGTAATATCCGGGAAAATCATGCTTCTTTCAGGGCTCCATATTGGAGGAAGCGACGCTGGCATAAAAATCGGAGGGATCGACAACCCTGTGATTAAGAACCCGATCAACAATATGCCCTACATTCCTGGCTCATCCCTCAAGGGGAAAATGAGATTCTTGCTCGAGTCATATTATGGACTTGAAACTAAGGAGTTTGATAAAAATGAAGAGAAATGGAAAAAGACAGGGATGCCGTCAAAATTGGACACAAAGCCCAGTGGATCACCCGATTGGTGTGGTGACATCAATCAAATAGCAGTCCTATTCGGGTCTTTACCCATTGATAGTAGCGATGAGAAAATGTATCCAACTCGATTGATATTTAGAGACAGCAATATCATTGGGGCTTTCATGGGGATTGAAGAAGAGATCACTACTGATATATCCGAGATAATTGATCGGATGTCCGCGCGATTTGTGGAGGGTAAATTCGAAGTGGCGATCAACAGATTGACTGGGACTGCCCAATCTGGTGCTTTAAGGCAAATCGAACGGGTACCGGCAGGCACCGTTTTTGACGTTCAGATCATCCTTCGCCAATTCATGGAGGAAGATCACAAACTAATAGAAGAAAATGGATATAACCATATCACTGTGCTTAAAAAAGGTCTCAAACTGCTTGAGAACGATGCCTTAGGCGGTTATGGCAGTCGCGGCAGCGGCAGGATAAAATTCCTGGATCTAAAATTGGGTGACGAGGATCTTGATCTGAATAGTGTCTCCCTTTAGTAAGGAGCGACCATGAAAATGTATAGAATCAAGTGGACGCTGCGGTCTGCATTGGAAACGGCGCTGCAGAGCGATACGATCTTTGGTCACTTCTGTTGGGCGCTGATCTATTCAGCAAGCGATGAAGAAAGCGGGAAAGAGAAACTTGCCCGGTTTTTGAATGATCTGGAGAATCCCGTCTTTCTTCTATCCTCGGCATTTCCTGAAGGCACCATCCCGGTACCCGTGATCCAACCTGATCATGTGCCTTTACCTGAGGATTTGGATAAGGCACTATTGATCAGAGAATCAATGAAATCGGCAAAGAAACTTAAGTATATGCCGTTGGAAATATGGATCAAACACAATAAAAACTACCGGCACTCCGATGTAATTCAGCAGAGCGATGCCATCAACAAATTGATCGAGTCAATGCATAAGATGGAACAGGATATGGTCATGCACAACAGTATAAACCGGCAGACGGGAACCACGACCAAGGATACCGCCAGTTTGTATTCCGAACCTGCCTGGTTTACAGAGAAAGAAACGGTCTTTGAATCATACCTGGAGACGGATTACTTTAGTGAATCCGAATTGGAGCAGTTTTTCATGTTCGTTGAGTTATCCGGATTTGGCAAAAACAAGCACACAGGCCGCGGGAGATTTGGCATCTCATTGGAGGAATATCAGTTGCCAAAGGTGGATAACCCCAATGCTTGGCTGGTATTATCCAACGTGGTGTCCGATCCGGACGATCCACTCCTGGCTGAATATCGCGGTTTCGCAAAATATGGAAAACTGGGCGGCGGATATGCTGCCGCAAACCGCAATCCCTTCAAGAAACCCCTGTTCATGCTGGAGCCGGGATCCGTCTCTTACGGTTCCCAACCGCCTCGTGGATCATTGGTGCGCGGAATCCATCCGGACCATCCTGAGATCTGTCAATACGCTTATGCCATGAGCATTGGATTCCACATCGAGGGAGGAGAGCATGTCGGTTAAGAGCAAATCCTACAGGTTAAGAATCTTCCCTAAGACATATCTGCATATTTCGAGCGGGGAGTGGCTGGATCCCACCCAATACGTCATCAAAGACAATCGGATGTATGTGATCAATCAACCACGGTTCATTGCCGATCTACGGAAGCGGGATCCGGGATCCTTTGACAAGATTCTGGGTATGACCCATGATCGCATCGCCCAATTCTTTAGCGACGTATTTGATCCTGAAGCCAGAGATACCTGGATCCAAAGTCACCCGGTTGACAAAGGTATGCAGGAAAAATATGATGAAGACCTCAAAAATCCCAGTGCTCAGCAACTCGTTTCGGCTTTCATCTGCAATCACTTGACCGGCGAGCCATATATCCCCGGTTCGTCGATCAAAGGCGCGATCAGAACCGCCATGTTGGCTTATCTGCTTAAAACCACAGAAACACCTGTGAGTTATGCGTCCAATGGAAATGTCTCTGACGAATATCTGGAACCCAAGATATTTAAGTATCTTGATGGCAAGGGAAAACCCAGCATCACCGCTGATCCCTTCAAGTATATGAAAGTATCGGATGCTTCCTTCAGACCCGATGATCTTATCCTAAAACTGGCACAAAACATCAAACGACTTCAAGCGGAAGAAAATATCCGTAAGCATGGAAAAGGAGAACTTAATTATCTCCTTCAGTCCCTGAATATGGGGACATTAGGTATAGCAGCACGGATCGATTTTGATGAGCGTTGGCTTAGCGAGTATCCGGTCAGTATGATTATACAGGCCTGCCAGGAATTTTTCAAGCACAAAGTGGAAGCAGATAATAGATTCTATCATGCCGATAGAAAAGATAACTATCAGCATATACTCCCATTGGCTGAAAAAAAAGAAGAGAACTCATTTTACCTCTTTCTCGGCAAAGGACCTGGTTCCCTGCACAAATCTGTCAATGATCCCGAGACGACAACTCGAAACCTTGTGGGTGGTTTGCCGATGGGGATTTGCAAGATAACCCTTGAGAAGTTATCATGAAGATCATTTTCTGTCCGGTTGGCACCAGCGTTCTCACGCATGGAGCCGATGAACGGGCTAAGGCGATCCTGCGGGACTATGCCAATGCCGTGACACGTGAAGAGATACCCCGATCCGAGGCGGGCTATATCGACGCTTATATCAAGCAACGATCGGAAGATATAGCCCAGATGGATAATGATCGGGCGAAGAGGATCTCGGCGGAATTGCACAGTTTGCTGATCTTGTTTGAAGAGGAAGGTCCGCACAGGGATGATGTTATTTACGTCATACCGACCAATACTTACTTCGGATCAGTGACGGCCGCTCTGGTGCAGGGATTCTTGAGCAAGATCGATCTAAGGATCGAGGTGATGGAGATTCCCGGTCTGCAGACCAGATCGCAGTATGATCTTCACCGGTCTTTTATTCACTTAGTCCAGGAGATACACGTGATCTTTGAAGCCAATAGAGATCGTAAACCCAGATACATCTTTAATCTGACGGGCGGGTTCAAGGCAGTTCAGGGATTCTTGCAGACACTGAGCATGATCTATGCGGATGAAACGGTGTATATATTTGAGTCCGAATCATCGCTCATGCGCATCCCCCGCTTGCCGGTCAAACTTCAAGCCGAGCAATACATTTGGGATAACATCGATCTTTGGCGCCGGCTATCGCTGAACTTATCAGTTGATGAGGGGCAAATGGGCGATATTCCGGGCACTTTCTATTACCTGATGGATGACGAGTGTATTCTTTCTGAATACGGAGAACTTGTGTGGCAGAACGTTAGGCCGGATGTGTATGGGAAAGAAGTCTTACAGCCTCCATCCGAAAAGACCATACTGGGCGACCGGTTCCTGGGATCTGTAGAACATATTTCATCCGAGAGAAAGATTCAATTGAATCGGCAGATCGATCGACTTGCCATTTATCTGGAGGGCAACAAACGGGAGATGCCAAAATCACTGAGTTTAAAAAGCATCGGATGCAACGCCAAAGAGGGATCGACCCATGAATTTTACGCCTGGAGCGACCAGGATGCAAAAAGGGTCTTTTGTCATTATGATGATAGGCAACGATTGGTATTGGATGTATTGGACGATCATTTGTAGTATGCACGTCATACCGAATGCAGGAAAAACCCTACGGTACCGGTGTGGGAAGTAGAACTGGATGATAGCGCAGATCTTCTTTTCCACCCGGCAGAATGCAGTAAATATCATCCCTTTGGCGAGGAAGGATGTTTGGGGGGATTGTCATGCCCTGATCCTGACATCAGAGGTGGCAAATAGGGAAAATTGGACAAGGTACTTGATCTACGTTCTTGACCAGATTCAGTTTAGTGGCCGATATATCAACTGTGACATCAGTCCATTTGAGAATAAGATAGAGGGCTTTGTGGCTCATCTGGAGGAACTATGCCGGGATTATGAGCAGGTGTTCTTTAATATCAGCGGCGGCAAAAAGAGCCAGGTCCTATCTCTCCTGTACCTTTACAATCGTCGCAATAATGGCAAAGACCGCGTGATCTATGTGGAGAACAATCCCTATGAGATACATGTTTATGATGAATACAAGTTGGTTGATAGGATCCCCT
>CAYZZE010000117.1:0-4983 GCA_964482845.1 uncultured Candidatus Cloacimonadota bacterium | reverse complement strand
GACCCACGCCATTGAATGAGACGTAACTTTTGTAGGCGGAGGCGAGGTTGGTGTAGATCGGGATCTGGTGTTGGGCGGGAGGCGTGATCGTATCGGCAGCGCCGGCGAGCGTAAGAGATGGAATGATTACACCTTGGGCGGCATTGATGGCAGAGGGATTGGTATTGGCGGCGGCCAATGTCACCATCGCCGATGCCATTGTATCCTCCGCTGCCAGGACGCTGGCCCCGCCGCCCATGGAATGACCCATATGCACGGCAAAGGGATCCACCTGCCCATATAACACCGAAGTGGGGTCATTATTCTCCCCGATCACGCCCTGCACCACGAACGCCAGATCAAGGGCAAAATTGAGATGCGAGGGGAACAGATTCCCTTCGGTAGTGGGAAAAGCGACGATCCAGCCCAATGCGGCAAAGTGATTCGCCAGATTCAGATAGGTCGTATAAGGCAGGATCCAGCCATGACCGAAGACGATCACCGGGAAAGCAGGATCGGGATTGTCCCTGATCCCTGAAGGCAGCGCCGGATGAAAGATCACCGTGGGGATCTGACGGTTATCACGAGCCGGATCGACATAGATACGGTTAAACTGAGCCACATCATAGGCTACGATCTGACCAATGGTCAATATCAGCAAAACGGATAGAAGTACTCGATTCATAATGGTCTCCATACGCATAGGACAAACAAAAACACGGCGGACGCAGGGGATATTATGCACCCGCCTTGGTGATGGGTTATATTGGGTTTACTTCATCAACAGGACTTTATGCACGGCGCGGTATTTACCGAAGTCCATGCGGTAGAAATAGATACCGGATGGAAGTGCAGAGCTATTGCCATCGGTGGCATCCCAGCTCATACGGTATAGCCCCGGAGCAGCATGGTCTTGACGCATTGTCCTGATCAACTGTCCCCGCTGATTGTAGATAGTGATGGTGACGTTGCCCGCATCCTTGATCTGATAGGGGATGAAGGTGACGGGATTAAAGGGATTGGGATAGGCGCTTAAGAGCTGGTTCTCGCTAGGAGGCACAGGTGTTCCGGGATCATCTCCGCCGAAATTGACATATACTGAAACAGGTCCGAAGTGATTGACAATGCCACCCATCTCGACACACTCCAACCAGTAATAATAGGTCTGGTGATTATCCAGTTCGTTATCAGAATAGGTGTATGACTGCTCACTGGCGGTATTGTGAGCTGTGATCAGCGGCGAGACAGATATGGCATCCGCTATACTTGATGATGTCGCTCGCAGGACATAGTAGCCGGTCAGCTCGGATTCGGATTGCGTTGTCCAGTTAATCCGTATGAAGTTGCCTGCAGTTACGGTAGCAGTGAATGACGAAAGAACCACCGGCAGGGGTCTGTCCTCAGGAAAAACCGTCCAATCGGAAAAGGCGTCCGTAACAACGATGACATGACGCTCTTCTCCCATTGCCGAAACATCCTGGGGATCACCCACCGGGCGCCAGCGTCCACCGGTTCTGCGGAAAACGACCGCCCGGTTCTCCGGAGACCATACAATACCATTATCAGCCGATGAATTCCAGAGCAAGATGAGTAGAGTCGAGCCGTTAATGTTACCTGAGAACGACCATGTGCGCAATATACCCTCCGCCCCTTGATAATCTTGGCTCACTGGTTGCTGGTTGAACGCGAAGTCGTCGATCTGAGCTCCCGCCATTATCACGAATCCGGCAGGAGAGCCATCCATGCCACCTGAACCGATATTCTTCGATGCAGCGCCAAACAAGTCTCCGTCACCTGAGATGATACCATTCTCACCGAGGTAGAGGTGATACTCATCCAGATCAAATATGCTGCCGTGATTGATGACCACTGACTGGCTGACATACACATCATTGGAGGCAGTAACCCTTACGTGGCTATCGATATAGATGGAGTGGATCTTTCCCGCTTGGGGTGGTAGTTCATATCCGGTCCGAGCTGATTGCCAGTAATTGAGTTGCAGGTCGTCACCCAGATAAGGACTTCCCGAGAAAGAACCAGCAAATCTGTTTATCGTTGCTCCGTTGTTAATGGTCAGTTTTCTATTGGGATCGACTACACCCTGATACAGAGTAACAGAGGTCTGTACCGTGACATCTCCATCCATACGGCATCCTCTGGTCAGAAGGATAGACAGGTTACCTACGGTTGAAGTGGGTATTTCCCACACCCCGACATTATCGGCACTGAGATTCAAAGACGAGGATGAGCCACCGGTGATCGAACCGAGGTTTGGCGTTATAAATCCCGGAGAAAATCCGTGGGTTACTAAAAGTGAATGACTGCCCAAGTTCAGGATACCATTCCCCAGATTGATCCAGCCGACCGACACAGATCCGGCAAGATTAACGGTGATTGCGCAATATTGAAAATAAGTACTCAGGGACACAGCCGGTATTGTGGCGGAAGTTACCGTGCGGGTAAGCGATAAGGACGCGTTACTGCCGCCGCTCAAGCTACCGCCATTGGCTAATATCTGTCCCGTGATGTACAACGAGTTGTTATTTATAGCCAGGGTGCCTGTCATCAGATTTAAAATCCCGGCGGTAATGATTCCAGCTTGCGAGATCACTCTTCCGGGGCGGTTGATGATGAGGGTTCCCACGGTTATCGGCGGCAGATCGGAATTGACCGAACCCGGTGTAAAATGCACAGTGGAATCACCCGTAGTACCGAGAACACCGGATGTCGTTCCGATCTGTCCTGAGACGCTCAAAGCATGGCTGCCGACCGTAAGGGTACCGCTATTTAGATAGAGATTGGTCAACGTCAGATTATTTTGCAGATCAGCTCCATTCGTCCTGCTAAGCTGGAAGGTATGCAACGCCGTGATTTGTGAAGGGACGTCAAAGTTATCCGCAGAGCCGGAGACAATGAGTGTCGAGGAGGAAGTCGCCGAGAGGTTCGTCCCTCCGGATAGGTTGCCGGTGATCTCCAAGGACTTCGATCCAATACCGAATGTGCCGTTAACCAAATTTAAAACCCCTGTCCTGACCGTGCTGCCGGTTATGGCACAACCATTGTTCCGATTGAGGATAATACTGCTTACATATACCGTTACCAGATTCAGTGTTGGAACCGTACTTCCACCGAGGATCTGAATCGTTCCACCAATGATGAAAGATGCTCCGGACATTGTGCTATACAGAATCAGATTATAACTCGATCCGACGGTGATCGGTTGATTAACGGCGACAAGACCGTTACAGGTAAGATTGGCACTGAGGGTAAGAGGAGAACCAACCGTAAAGGTATTGGCAATGGTCACATTACCGCCGATGGTCTTGGTTCCGCTACCGCTGAGGATAACGTTTTTATAGTCGGTACGGGGTGAGAAGGTCTGGGCGGAACCCGCAGTGTATTCGATCGTACACCCGGTTTGAAGGGTCAAAGCTGGACTGTTATCAGTGGAAATTGCAGTGTTTGATGCACCGGAAAATCCTTGGATTCTCGCTGTTCGGAAGGTGCCCCAGATCCCAAATGTCGTGTTCGCTCCCAGTGCCCTGACCTGGTAAGTTTGAGCATTCAAAGTCCCCCTTGCCCGAAATTGCATCCAATTGAAGAAAGGAAGATCAGAGAGCATGGTATAGCTCGATCCATTGGCAAACTCAATGATATGGCGGGCTTGTAATCCGGACAGGTTGCCAAAACGGACGAATTTGCCGGTTCCGGACAGAGTTATTGTTGGATATCCGACTGCATTGCGGTTAACGGCGTTGTAACTACCATAATCATAGAAAGAGCCGGCAACGTTCCAATGACCGTAAGGTAAATCTCCACTATTCCGGTGCACAGCGAAAAAGAAACTGGAAGCAGCAATATTCACGTCTCCTCCGATATTGAAGGTAGAGCTCCCACCTCCGGCAGAGCCATAGAAATATGCGTCATTATTGACGTTAACGTTACCGCTGACATTGTACACAATGGAGGGAGATCCCGTCCCGCCGATGAACCACCCGCCGCCTTCCACGGTTATGCTGCCGATGGGGATGGCTGGATTGGAGATTTGACCAACGTCGTATATGAATTGAGTGCCGTTTTTGATTACAAGGCTGCCCTTGATCTCCAAGCCATCAGTAAGCGCATCACATTGAGCGGTTCCTGCCTGCACGATCAGGTTGCCATAGGATACTCTGTCATTGAAGTTGATACTGGTATTATTGAGGATGAAATTGCTATGGGTCTCCAGCTCTCCGCCGCCACCCAAACCGAGGTCGTCGTAGGTTGTATGATTTACCTCATAAGTGCCTCCATTGTAAACCTTCCCGGTTATACGGTGGTTAAAAGGGCCGGTGGTGATCTTGCCGCCGTTTTCCACTTCCACCCTGGAACCGGTGCCAGATACATCCCACGTGGCTGTTGCAGTCATTGAATGATTGTTTTGGACGACGAGCAGAAGATTGTTTACGGAAAAACTTGAGGGAGAGGTTCCTGTGCCGTCTCGATTACTGCGCCAACTGGTTAAGATGTTAAGGTAATAGGTAGGTGAACTGCCCCGCGAGTAATAAGTGACAGAGAATAGAGACATACCCGTGATTAAAAACATGACAAAAGTCGTTATGATCGCCTTCATAACCACCTCCAGATTTTTTACATTCCAGCGCCAAGCTACGACTGCCCTGAAGGTTGTCAAGAGGAATTATTTCGGGCAGTGATCCCAATGCTTTGTTAGCCGTAAAAGTGCGTTGCCCATATTGGAATCACCAAATTTCGGGCACATGGAAAAAATTATCGCCCCCCATCCCGCCCAGATTCTGATGATACCGGATGCTGTCTGACGTATAGTTGGGGTATAGACACAGAATTACTCGCTCCAAAGACCGTTGAATAATCGGCAACACCGGATTTATCCGGTTGTTGTACCGGATTTATCCAGCACCCAGCACGTTTGCCCAGATGTCATAAACAATTGTCATACAAGCACATAGATTTTACCATGCACCGACTGAAGTCAGTGCAACGACC
>CAYZZE010000116.1:0-5208 GCA_964482845.1 uncultured Candidatus Cloacimonadota bacterium | reverse complement strand
GGGGGGGGACCCATGCTTGCTTGTTTGTCTGATCTAATCCTGTCCGTTATCGGGATCGATGCTGAAGAATGCCTGGATGAAGTCCTGAGGGTCGAATTCCTGAAGGTCTTCGACGCTTTCGCCGATTCCTATCATTTTGACCGGAAGGTTCAGGTTGTGTTTGAGGTTAAATATGATGCCGCCTTTGGCGGTTCCATCAAATTTGGCGAGGATAAGTCCGGTGAGACCAATGGCGGCATTGAAATTTGTCGCCTGGGAGATGGCATTTTGACCGGTAGTGGCATCGAGGACGAGCAACGCTTGATGGGGGGCATCCGGGATCAGTTTTTTGATCGTGCGGTTCACTTTTTCCAATTCTGCCATCAGATTGTTCTTGGTGTGCTGTCTGCCGGCCGTATCGATTAAGACGACATCACAGTTCCTGGCAAGGGCGGCATTGATCCCATCATAGATTATCGAGGAGGGATCGGCGCCTTGCTGGCTTTTAATGATCGTAGCATTCGCCCGGTCGCTCCAGATGGTCAATTGTTCGATTGCCGCAGCGCGGAAAGTATCGCCGGCGATGATCATCACTCTCTTCCCCATTTGATGAAAGCGGTATGCTACCTTTCCGATGGAAGTGGTTTTACCGACGCCATTAACTCCGACAAAGAGAACGATAAAGGGTTGAGAATGGACAGCGCGGAAAAAATCCGGAATTTCATGGCAATCAACAAGCAGGATGTCGCGGAGGATGGACTGCAATTTGTCCATGACCAATTCGCTGCCGGTCACTTTTTCAAAACGGATGAATTGGGACAATTGCTCTATTACCAATTGCGTGATCTCCACCCCGGTATCGGCACGTAACAAGATGTCCTCAATCTCCAAGAGCAGTTCTTCATCGACCTTTCCACGCAATTTCACTGCTTCGGCGATGCGTCCCCAGAATCCACTTTTCGTCTTTGCCAGTTTCTGCCGCAAATTACGCATCATACTCAGCATTATCCATCCTCTCTATTATTCTATTGACACGTGCATTGTGCGGAATAATTCTGCCACCGTCGAATCAGTCAACAGAAATCTAAGGGAGACAGCATGTCAGAATCGTTAAAGACCGTTATGAAAATTGCCCTAATGGGCTTGCCCTTTATCGTGGTGATCATCACCGGAACGCTTATCTTCAGTGCCCAGGGAGGATTTTGGCGCACTTACCAGATCAGTCGGGAAATGGATTATGCTGAACAATACAACCCCTCCCTGACACAGCAAACCGAGGTGCTGCAAAGCAGGGTGTCACCGGCGGCGATCTATCTGGCAACTACGCTGTTGATGGTGCTTATATCAGTTTTTTACCGGATTTTTTATGCGCGATGGTATTGGACCAGTGCTGTTGTTCTGGCAGCAATATACGCATATGGATTGTTTCGGGCTTATGGGAATGTATCATTTTTCCTGATGTTAATACCGGTGCTGTTTTACAATGTGATGATCAGCATTCTGATGGTGGGCGTTTTTTACAACCGATCCTTGCTCCGTTTCCGGACTCTGATCTCCGCTCTCGGCGGAGCCATCGTTTTTGTGATCACCATGCGTTTGATCTATGCGATAATCCCCATTCCGGAAGGAGTGACGTTCAATGTGATCAATCGCCTTATTGACGGGCTCTATCTCTTTATCTTTATCGGCGTGGGCTTATCGTTGGCCGATATGATCCTGTATAAAATGGAGATCAAGGAATTGCGCCAACAGGAAGATGATAACGGCGAAGATGAAGACCTGGTCTGAAAGTTACTTCTGTATCGATCCCTGGCAGCAGCCGAATTGGACAGAAATCTTTGGCAATGATCATCCCCTTTATCTGGAGATCGGATCCGGCAAGGGCGAATTCATCTCTGAATATTCGAAACTGTATCCCGACAGGAATATCCTCGGCTGTGAAGTAAGACCCAAACGCATAAAAAACATCCTCAATAAGATCGATCCGGCAGTAGGTTTGAACATCCGTCTGCTGCCGATCTTTGTGGACGAAAGAATAGCCCAGATCTTTGCCCCGGATAGTATAGATGGCATCTTTATCCAGCATCCTGATCCCTGGCCTAAACGCAAGCATCACAAAAACCGCCTGATCCGCCAAGATTTCATTGACGCAATGGCCCTGATCATGAAACTGGGCGCAACGGTTCAGGTCTCCACCGACCACCATGAATATGCAATGTGGATATTGCGGGAATTTACGACTCATCCACGCTTGCAAAGCGTGTATCCTGAAGGGATCAGACATGAACCGGATGCCGAACATCATATTGTGACATGGTTTGAACGGAAGCAACGCCGTCTGGGCTTTGAACCGAACTATATGCTGTTCCGCAAAAAAGTATGATTAGTATGGAGTAATATATGAAGACCCGATACAGTGACAACCGGGAAGTGGATGATATGCTAAAACGGGTGGTGCACTGCATCACCGACCTGGCAGATAAGCAGGTTTTGCACATCCAGCGGCTAACTCAGATCGGATTTGCGCTATCTTCCGAAACCGATTTGCACAAGATCTTTGACATGATCCTTAGCGAGGCGATCGACTTTACTAATGCCGATGCCGCCACTATCTACCGCGTTTCGGAAGATAATAAGGCACTGGAATTTGAGATCGTTTACAACCGCAGTTTGGGACTCAGGATGGGGGGCACGCATGAGCCTGTGAACTGGAATCCCGTAATGCTCTTCGATGAGGATGGCAATCCACGGATCAGTCATATTGTTTCCAGTGTCTATCATACGAAACAGAGTTTATGCTTTGAAGACGTATATAAGACGACCGATTATGACATCTCCGGCACCATAGTCACCGACCGCGCCAATAATTACCGCTGCAAATCCATGCTAACCATACCATTGAAAAATCATGAGGACGAGGTTTTAGGCGTGATCCAGGTGATCAATGCCATGGACAAGCGCAAACGTATCATATCCTTCAGTGAGGAGCATCACAGCATGCTCACCTCTTTGGCATCCCAGGCGGCGATAGCGCTGTCCAACCGTAAACTGATCCAGAGTTTGGAGACCTTGTTGATGCAATTCATGCGTTCAATCGCTCTTGGTATCGAACGCAAATCCAAATACTCTTCCGACCATATTCAGCGGGTTGCCATCCTGACCGAAATGATCGCCGGTAAGATCAATGAGGACGAAGAGGGGAGTTTCCAGAATTTTCGGTTCAGCGACAACGAACTAAAGGAACTCTCGATGTCGGGCTGGATGCACGACGTGGGAAAGATTATCACCCCCGAATTTGTCATGGACAAGAGCACCAAACTGGAGACAATTTACGACCGTATTGATCTGGTGAGAACGCGATTCAAGATGATGATTTTGAGTTTGCAACTACTCCAAAAAGAAAATGATACCCAATCATTTGAAGATTTTGTCCAGCAACATTTTCCTCCCAGAGTCGATACCGCTTCTGTCTTTGATTATCTGGATGAATCCCTTGCCATTGTTGAAAGGGTCAATATCGGCGGGGAATTTCTACCGGATAGCGACCTCCAGCGCATCGATGAGCTCTATTCCATAAGTTTTGAATACAAGGGCATCCCAGTGTTCCTGATCCAAGAGGAGGAAAAGGCAAATCTGGAAATCAGGCGCGGGACTCTGACACCGACCGAGATTAAACAGATGTCATCCCACGTATCTGTAACCTGGGAAATGCTGTCCCAATTGTCCTTCCCCAAGAAGTATAAGAATGTGGCTTTTTACGCGTCAACTCACCACGAAAAACTAAATGGCAAGGGCTATCCCTGGGGATTGACGGCGGAGAAACTCCCTTTGCAATCGCGGATCATCGCCGTTGCTGATATCTTTGAAGCGTTGACCTCTGCCGATCGTCCCTACAAAAAGCCCAAGACACTTTCCGAATCACTGAAAATCATGGCTTTTTGCGTCAAAGGTGGTGACCTCGATGCCTTGTTGCTAGATTTTATCCTGGATTCGGGTCTTTATCTCGAGTTTGCCGAACGCTTCATGCATTCCGAGTATATTGATCAAGTCAATATCCTGGAGCTGAAAAAACTGTATCATCCGGAGATGAACTGACAAATCCTCATATACCGATCGACAGCATCACTACAAGAAGGATTTGGTTGGCACCACTTGCCGGATACACCGATTCCGCTTTCCGGCAGATTTGTAAACGATGGAACGCAGATGTCATGGTCAGCGAAATGGTCAGCGCCGATGGTTTGAGCAGGGGCTCACCCAAGACACATACCTACCAAAACTTCCGACCCCTGGAGCGACCCTTTGGCATTCAATTATTTGGCTCTGACCCCACAGTGATGGCAAAAGCAGCAGAAGCAGCGATCGGATCTGAGCCCGATTTTATTGACATCAACATGGGCTGCCCGGTGCGAAAAGTGATCAAACGCGAAGCGGGAGGAGCCCTGATGAAAAATCCGATCCTCGCCTCCTCGATCGTTAAAGCTGTCAGGTCGGCAATAGGGAATTCCTGCTTGCTCACTGTCAAATTCCGCAGCGGATGGGATCATGCAAATCTTAACTACGCCGACTTTGGATTGATGATGGAAAATGCCGGAGCCGATGCAGTTTGCCTGCACCCGCGCACCGTAAAACAATTGTTCGCGGGATCAAGCAACTGGCAGCATATCTACGAACTCAAACGCCGGATGTCCATACCGGTGATCGGCAATGGCGATATCACCACAGTGGAACTGGCGCTGAGTATGTTTCGCGACACATTATGTGACAGCATAATGATCGGACGCAGAGCGGTGGGCAGACCCTGGATCTTTTCCCAGATCAAATGTGCGCTGGCTCAGGAAGAGCTTTTACCGATCACTCCGGCGGTGATGCTCCAGACCATACTTGATCATATTGATCTTGCTCTGATTGACGATCCTCCCCAAAAAGTCGTTAGAGAAATGAAAGCACACCTTTGCCAATATACAGAAGGACTGATCGGCAGCGCTGTCCTGAGAGACAAATTGAACCACTGCTCTTCCATTTCGGAGATGAAGGATCTGCTGCGTAACCATCTGGTATGACCAATCCCATAATAGTGACAACTAATTAAGAGCGTTACATATACTGAAATCACCAAATTTCGGGAACGTGAAAAAACAGTATCGTCCCTCCTTCCAGCGCAGTCAGTAATTACTAAGGATTATGCCTGTCAGATAGTTTGGATACTCGTTGAGTCAACCGCTCTGA
>CAYZZE010000115.1:0-5347 GCA_964482845.1 uncultured Candidatus Cloacimonadota bacterium | reverse complement strand
GACCATAGCACCTCATGGGCTCCCCGGAGATTGAGATCTGGAGAAAGCAATTTAATAAGTTTCCCGGCGCCATCGGATGTTAGGCGATGTTTCAGCCACCGTTACGGATCGTGAGAGGACATACAACCCTTCTGGGTTATTAGACATTGTGAGGACTTCAGTCCGAGCGGGAGACATCCTGCCGGCGTACTGAAAGAAGGAGCCTTGTCCGGCGGGAGGGGATTTCTCCCGGACTCAAGTCCTCCAAAAAGTCCGGATACCATTGCGGGTTGATCCTTGGCGGCGTTCCGAACGGTGACTGAAGTGACCGCCTAACATCTGACCGCGCTGTAATGACACCGGACTTGTCTGACAGGAAACTGCCGTAGAGTCAACCGCTCTGAATTATCTAAGGGTTTTGGGCATGTTATGTTACAGGTGCTTTTTCTCTGACGGATTGTGATGCAGAGCAGAATTACGGATGCTGATGATCTGTGCCATGATACTAACCGCTATCTCGTGTGGCGTATGAGAATTGATCGGCAGACCGATGGGGGCATGGACTCTATCCAATTCCTGATCGGTAAATCCCTTCTGCCGCAGTTCGGAAATGGTCTGGGGCACCTTTGTGTGACTGCCGATCATACCCAGATACTTTGAACTGCGGCTCAGGCAATACTCCAGCACTTCTTTGTCATGGATGTGACCATGGGTCATGATCACGATGTAGGCATGGTCATTAAAGTCGATATGCCTGTCCAGATCAGTATAGTCGCTATGACATATCCGGTCGGCGGATTTGAGTGCCTGTTGTTCCAGCAGTTCTTTGCGGTTATCGATCATGACCACGTAGAAATCACAGAGTTTTGCCAGATGTGCCAGAGCCCTGCCGCAGTGTCCGGCTCCGATGATATAGATCCGGTGCTTGCGGAACAGTGGCTCGATAAAGACGGACACCTTGCCGCCGCAGATCATGTTTGTGGCGATCTCGACGTCGGGACGGATATCGACCTCCACCCTGCTGCCGGAATTATCGAGCAGGAAATGCAGCATCTGTGCCTCTGGCGGCTGATTGGAGCGCACATAGTTGATCACGGCGTATTCCATTTCGCCACCGCCCAGATTACCAATTTCTTTGTCCCGGACGGGAACGAGCATCTTCATCCCCGGCTTGGCGGGAGTGTGACCGGTCACCCCGATGATCGTCACCTGCCAGAGAGTGAAACCGCTGTCCATGTATTGTTTGAGGAATTTATAATATGTTCGTGAATCCTTCACCTGTTTTCTCCCTATTGGTTAATGTGCGCCATAGACGATCTGATAGGTTGTCACCGCCATGGCGATACTGACATTTAGCGAATTCTTCCAGCCGTTCACGGGGAGCGATATCACTTCATCCGCGATGGATAATGCCTGGGGGTCGATGCCCAATGCCTCATTCCCCAAGACCAAAGCCAGCGGGAGATCATAACTGATATTAAAGACGCTGCTTGCTTTTATAGCGGTTTCCAGTGCGTAGAGGCGATATCCTTGTTGCTTGAGCGAGGCTAATGCCCCGATGGTAGATGGATGATATGACCATTTGACCAGAACGCAGGAATTCATCGCGGTCTTGTTCATATTGGGATGATCGGGAGTGGGCGTGATCCCGCAGAGAATCAGTTCACGCAGACCAAGGCATTCGGAAGTGCGGAAGATGGCACCGACATTAAAGACGGAGCGGAGGTTATCCAGGACGAGGGTTATGCCTTGGGCGCGGGACAGGATTTCCTGTGCGGCAGTTTTTACCGTGTCGCCGGTGCGGATGATCATCTGGTCGTCCTTTTGCGTGGGGGCGCGGTCATCGATATATGGTTTAAGCGCAGCAAGCAGCGTATAGGGATCTGACGCCGCTGCAATATCATCGCACAGCGCTTTTAGATCATCGGGCAGACCGGACTTTACCAGCGACTGATAGTGGTTCAGTAATTCTTTCAATTCGGTCAGGCGGTCCGGGATGCCGATACATCTGTCCATTTCGGCGATGATATCAGAGATGATCCTGATCTGGTGCCGCAGTTCAAACGCGCCAAACTTGGTCTCGGAATAAGCAAAGCGTCTCATCGGCAGTAGTATTCACTGATCAGGTATGCAGCGGCAAGCAAGTCCTGGACGACGAAGTCCGGCTTGGTCTCCCAATCCGGCATATCTTCATAGAATTCCTTCCTACCGTTGCCTGTAAGGAGCAGGATGGTCTTGAGTCCGGCATTGGCGCCAAAGGCAATATCGGTGTAGCGGTCACCGATCATCCAGGACTGTTCAGGGCGGAAACTAAACTGTTGCCTCGCCTTTTTGTATAGTCCGATACCCGGTTTGCGGTCTTCGTGATCGATGTTAAATGGTTCGACGATACCGGTGCTGAAGTAGGGCGAATAATACACGGCATCGATATCGGCACCTTCGTTCCTGATCAAATCAAGCATCCGGGCATGGACTTTTTCCAGTTGCGCCGGCGTGAAATAGCCGCGGGCGATCCCGCTCTGGTTGGTCACGATAAACAGGTAAAACCCGCTCTCGCGCAAGAGGCGTAATGCCTCACCGGCATAAGGATAAAGCGAATAACCCTCAGGATGATCGATATAGCCAAATTCATCCGGCGAGATCGTGCCATCCCGATCCAAAAAAATGGCGCGCCGCGTATTAATAGCGTTTACTGTCACGTGTTTGGAACCTCAGGGCATCAGGCAGCACCAGATTAAAAAATGCAATGCGGTATTCCCAAAATTCATTGCGCCGCGAATAGGTGATATCCAGGCGCCAACTGTGCAGGTGCCGGGAAATATTATAGGTCTGTGTGAGCAGATTGCCCCTTTTGAGATCGATCGCGTTGGCATAGCCCAACGTCCAATTGGTGGTAAGTTTGAAGTTGGCATTCATTCTCAGGTTGCTGCTGCGGGCTTGCAGGATATCTTTTTCGGCAAAGAGGTCGTGAGACAGGGACAGTGCCCAGTTCTCTTTCCTGGTCTGAGCGCCGGCGAGCGCCTCCGCCCTTGCCTGCAGGGTATCCGGCGGAAGATAGGCATTGAATAGCGTATTCTTTTCCCGGGGGAAATACTCAGTATAAGGTGCGCTGCCGCCGAATGATAGCCGCTGCGTAAGATAGAAGTTGCGCAAGCGCAGATCATCAAGTTTTACCTGGTAAGGATCATGAGACGCGCTGACACTGGCGCTATAATCAAACCTGATACCCCGATATTCGTAAGACCCGGGACGTAGATAAGCGGAATGAGCAATGACGCCAAACTGATTTTTGTCCCGGTATAAATTGGCATTGACACTGGAGCGGATGCCAATGATATCATCCAGACGGCGTTGCCGGTTCGTGGATCCTCCGGCGAGCTTTACCTGCCACTTCTGGTCGAGGGAAAGCGCCAGATTGAGTGATTCTTTGCCGCTGGCGACGCCGACCCCGCCAAAACTGTAAAAGCGGGCATTATCCCGCAAATCAGGTGACCAGCGCAGTGAAGCAGATGGCGTAAGAATATGCCGGACTGAGATATATGGCGAATCCTGGGGGCGCGTTCCGATCCGCCTTTCATCATCGGTCGCCGTGTCAAGCGACCCTGCGCGGGGATGAACTCCGCTGCGCCGAATGTGAAAATTACGGATACCGAAGAGGTTAAAATTCATCCCCGTTGCCATGCTATAATCGCTACCCCTCACCCAGTAATCATCGTTACGGTCGCGATCAAACCATGCTTCATTGTAAGAAACTGACTGCGATAGATTAAGCCAGCCGCGGTATTTGTAACGGTAGGACAATCCGAGGTCATGCCTGATGCCGGCATGATGTTCGTTCAGATATGTATTACCCGTGGTATCAGCGGGGTCATAAGTATTATTCCAGAAAATGTCCAGGAACCTTCGGTCGGGATCACGCAAATCTCCGGTATGAACCATGCGCACCGCATAGTTGTACATAAAATTGCTCCACCAGGCGTCGGTGGCTTTATCGCTGTCCACTTTGAACAATTCATATACCGGACGGGTGGGCAGGGAAAAGGATGCCGAGGGCAGGGTGACGAAGGCGCGGTCATTCACCAGATCCTGCGTATAACTGGCACCGGCGCTGAAATATGAGCTCAGCAACGGTTTGCGGTAAGAGATGGATGAGGTAAGTCGCTGCGCCAGACTTTCATCGATGATATCGCTGCCCTGCCAGATCCTTTGATTGCTGATGAAGTCCAGATTGACGTCAAAGGAAGCACGCTGGGGCAATTCGTGATGATGATTGCCGCGCAGCGCCCAATCATAATTGGTCATTCCGCCGCTGATCCCTTTTTGATAGGAGATGTTGAGGTTGCCATTGAATTCATACCGTTTGAGATAGGCGGTCTGAAACCGTGTCTTCCAGCCCGTCTTTTCCATCAGATCCATGGCGAGGACGATATCGGCGTATGCGTCGTAAGGATAATACCAGGCGATGTTACGGACGAATTTGCCATCCACGCTGTTGTATCCCGGCTCCGGAAGCAGCAGTCCGGCATGGCGTCCGCGCTTGATGGAAAAGGTTATGAACGGGAAATAGAACACCGGAAATTCATTGACATAGACGATCACCGGTTTGCCGACCACCTTGTCGTTGCGATAGATGCGCATTTGCCGCGCCCAAAACCAGTAATGCGGTTCCAGATCGTCACAGGTGGTAAACCTCCCGCCATCCACGTCATAGACATCGGCGTCCACCTTGCGGATCTCATCGCCAAAATAAAAACCCTTTTCGATCATGCTGGAGCCATCGGTCATCAATCCCGTCTGGCTGCGAATGTCATAGCGCACGTCACGCCCGATCAACACCTGATCCCCGTCGATCATGACCGTGGGACCACAACTGAAGGCACGTTCCCGCTTCAGATCAATCCGCAACGAATCCGAACCGATGGTGGATGATTGATACTGCACCCGCGTATTGCCTTGCAGATAGACCTGCTCCGCCGCATAATCGACGCGGATAAAGTCCGCTTGATAGGATAGCGAATCCTGCTTGACCGGCGTGGCAAGCGTATCCGAAACCACCGACAGCGAATCGGCGCCTGTGCCGGTGGACACAGGTGTCTGGCTTTCCAAACGCCGAATCCCGGTCAAAGCGAAGAAAACCAATGCACATATCGCTATGTGTCGCCGGATTGTTCGATCTGTGTAACGCATACTCTTTACCGCGTCACTCTGATTTACGATTGCCCGTTTGTGTCAAGATTTTACTTCGTCCGGATATTGTGCTCCCGCTCCGCGCAGTGGGAACAAACGGTTGATTCCCTCTTCCTCCCTGCATGACAACCTTAGTATAACCTTACGGTCGTAAGGTTATACTAAGGTTATACTAAGGTTA
>CAYZZE010000114.1:0-5503 GCA_964482845.1 uncultured Candidatus Cloacimonadota bacterium | reverse complement strand
TTCCGGAATAGCTCAGCGGTAGAGCGGGTGGCTGTTAACCACTAGGTCGGGGGTTCGAATCCCTCTTCCGGAGCCATTTTTGTTTGAGGGCAGATTATAGTGGATTCAATTACCACAAAGTGACATCTCCCTTTCCAGCATTTCCACAATTATATGCAGGATCATCATATGCACTTCCTGGATGCGCTCTGATGTCTCAGCCTCCACAATGATCTCATAGTCACAGACCTGGCGCAGAATTCCGCCATCCTTGCCCAAAAAAGCCACGGTAAAGCAGCTCATCTGTTGCGCCGCGTGGATGGCTTTGATCACGTTGGGCGAATTACCACTGGTGGAAATGCCGATGATGACGTCATTCGGTCTGGCATAAGCATGTATGGCGCGCGAGAAGATCTGGTCGAAGCCATAATCATTGGCAACGCAAGTGATATGAGAAGGATCGGAGATGGCAAGAGCCGGCAAGGGAAGGCGGTCTTTGCGGAACCTGCCGGTCAGTTCTTCGGCAAAATGCATAGCATCGCACATACTGCCGCCATTGCCAAAGATGATGACCTTGCTGCCATTGGCGTATGCTTTGGCGATCAAATTGACGATTTCCCGGATAGTTTGCAGGTTCTGATCGTCATCCATGAATTTCTTCAGGGTCATGGCGGCGGCGGAAAGGGACTGCTTTATCTGTTCGATCATTGTCATTTCTCCGGTTGGATCAGAGTTTTTCTTTTACTTTAACCTTGGTCTTGAGTTCTGCCAGTTCGATGTCATCGATCTCCTTCAGGGCGTCATTGACCATGCGCACCTTTTCTTTGTAAGGCAGAAACGCACTCTTGAAGCCATTGAGGATGATGTATTTGATCGTTGGATAGTCGAGTCCCAGCTTCTCAACGGAAAGCATATATTCATCGGTGAGCGTGGTATTGGAGATGACGCGGTTGTCCGTATTCAGGGTCACGCGCAAGCCGTAATCAATGTAGAAATCGATCGGATGCGATTTAATGTTGGGCACGGCCTTGGTGTGGAAATTGCTGGTTAGACAGATCTCCAGGGGAATGCGGTGGTCGTTTACATAGTTCAGCAGATCGCCATCCTCGACGAGGCGGGTGCCGTGACCGATCCGGTGCGTCCCGCAGTAATGGATCGCCTGATGGATGCTTTCCGGGCCGTATGCTTCTCCGGCGTGGATGGTGATATTGAGGTTGTTGCGCAGCGCCAGATCAAATGCTTCCTTGTGGTCTTTGGCGGGATGTTTGTATTCCCCGCCGGCGAGGTCAAAACCGATAACGCCCTTATTTTTGAAGGCGATGGCGAGTTCGGCGAGTTTGAGTGAGGTGGTCGGATCCATATTGCGGATACCGCAGATGATGACGCCGGTCTTGATGTTGAAGTCCCGCTCCGCTTTTTTCAAGCCGTCGATCACGGCTTCCGAGATCTCTGTGAGTTTCATTCCGCCCTGCGTATGCAGGATAGGGGAGTAGCGTACTTCCATATAACGGACGTTTTCGGCGGCTGCATCCGCTGCCAGTTCATAAGCGGCGCGCTTGAGTCCTTCCCGGTTTTGCAGCACGAGATTGACAATATGAAACCCACGCAGATACTCATCCAAACTCTTGCAGTCCGCATCACAGCAAGTGATCTTGCGCAGTTTGTCGGGATCAGTTTCTGGCAGGGTGATGTTATGCTTCTGTGCCAGATCGATAATTGTCTCGATCCGCACCGATCCATCAAGGTGGACGTGCAGGTCGGTCTTTGGGAGTTTGTGGATCAACTCCCTGGTCAATTTGGTATCCATAATTAGTTTCCTTCTTGATTTGGGGATAATCTAACCGAAGTGTGGTTAGTGTCAATAAATAGTTCAGAAATAAGTGACTATCTTGTCCAGCGAAAGCCGGTTTTTGGAGCCGGCAAGACCACTTACGAGGCGTGCATGCAGGGTATCCTTTTCTGCCGGATAGCCAAAGGGAGAAAGCGCCACGATCTTCCATTTTGCTTCTATTTTCAGCCATTTACGCAGTTTCTTCTCGCTAAAGGCGGCGACCCAGCAAGATCCAATACCGTGCGATAGTGCCATCAGCATCATCTGCTGGAAGGCAATGGCGGTATCGACCAGATAATAGTCCTGATGATTGATGCGAATGGAACGGCAGGTATCGGCACAAGCAATGATCACGCAGGGCGCATGCCGGATAAAGAAATTGGAGAGTCCGATCAGTCCGCAATTGACCGAGAGGGACTTTACCTTGTCCGTTCCCTGGACTACGATAAAGCGCCAGGGTTGGCGGTTCTGTGCCGAAGGTGCCATCCGTCCGGCTTCCA
The DNA here is from genome assembly GCA_964482845.1 of uncultured Candidatus Cloacimonadota bacterium. Classification (GTDB taxonomy): domain Bacteria; phylum Cloacimonadota; class Cloacimonadia; order Cloacimonadales; family Cloacimonadaceae; genus VGPI01. Next base: position 3,193 of record CAYZZE010000114.1, on the reverse strand, counting down.
AAATATCGTTCATTACCTCTTCCGGGATCGGATCATCGCGGTAACTCCTCACGCTATGACGTGATAGGATCAATTCTTTGGTATCCATAAGATCTCCTGACGATTCACTATTGTCAATTGTCCGAAGTGGTCAACACCTTTTTTGCCGCCTGCCTTGGCATGAGTTGTAGATAATTGCCTCACAGGCATATAACTCCATAAACCCAATAAAATCATTGACATAGGGAGCATCTGAATTATAGTATATACATTACCCCTGAGGGAGCAAAGAGGATGACACAAACGGATAAAACACTGAACATGGACACAATACTTGCCAAGATCGAGCCAAGCGGCGAATTGGGCAACACCTACAAGCGGAAACTGGTGCCTTATCGGATGAAGGATACCCTGATCGTCCGCGCCGCTTATAACAGAATAGCGCTTCTCATGGAGTTCATTCGACGGCGAAAGGGCGATTCATCCGCCCTAAGGGAGCATCTGGCGCACTGCAAGGAACTGCGCAACCTCCTGTCCAATTCGGAGATACCGCTAGCTCTGCATGAGTGTCAAGAGATCAAGGAATTTGTCTATTATTGCGGGAAGATACGTATCTTGTGTCAGAAAAATGCTCTGATTCTAAAGAATGACCTGCCTGTTTTGACTGATCTTTTCAAGTTGCTGGACCCGGAAGACCGGCGTGTGCCGCATTTCCATCTGAGCGGAAAGTATTCCGCCAAACTCAAGCGCACGATGGATCTGCTGGCTGAAACCCACCGTATGATCGCTCATTCGAGGGAACAGCGTCTGCAACAAGCGAGAGAGGTCCTCGGTCTGCCAGGATTAAAGGCAGAAATGGTCGTGTCCAGGATGCAGGATGAACTGGTCAAAGCGCTATCCGCATCCCCCTTCTTCGGCATCGGCGCCGAAAACTATGCCAATCTTACGTTTACGCTTAGCTCCACACCCCAGATGATGGAGTACATGAAACAGACCGCTCTTCTCAAAGAAGAACTCTCAACCACTGAAGCAGAAGTGCTGCGCGACCTGAGCGGGAAGATACGTCAATACGCTTATGATCTGGCTCTGGCCCAAACCATTATAGCGGCACTTGATTGGGAATATGCCTGTGCCGGATTTGGCGTCACGCATCAGTGTTCCATTCCGCAACTGCAGGAAAAGATGGAAATTATGCTGATCGATGCGGTAAATCTGCCGGTCTTTGAGCTTACTATGGCCAAGGGGAAACGCTATCAGAAACTGGGCATCGCACTACAGGACAGAGTAAACGTCCTGATCGGACCCAATATGGGCGGCAAGACGACAACGCTCAAGACGATCGGACAGATCTGCCGGCTGGCATCTCATGCCATTCCTCTGCCTTGCCGGGAGGCACATCTGCCGGTCTTTGACTGGATCTGGTATAATCAAGACGATACCGGAGATGAGAACCTCAGCACATTTGCCCGGGAGATCGTATCCTTTAGCCGTGCGCTTACTCAAAAAGGGAAGGGATTGATCCTGCTGGATGAATTTGCCAAAGGCACCAATCCCGCCGAAGGGGAGCAGATTGCGGCAGCAGTGCTGGAGTATCTGGAGGATGATGATCGACTCGTATTTAGCGCTACGCATTTCAATGCTCCTGCCATGCTGGAAAATGCTGCCTGCTTTGCCGTCAAGGGCATCGACGATGCTTGGTTTGACAATTCTGCGACCATCGGCCAGACGGATCTTGACGCCCGGCTCAAAATGCTCAATCAGGCAATGGATTATGAGATCGTCAGATTACCTCAAGGGCAATTGCCACCCCACTGTGCCATCCGCATTGCCCGGATCCTGGGCATGCCTCAAAAAATCATCAGCAAATTGGAGAATTAACCCATGAATAAATCAGCCAAACAGATCCGCCTCGAGGAACGGATCCTCAAACTGCTCGACGGCAAAGCATTAAATGCCGCCCTAATGCTCTTTGACGATATGCAACTGCAAGCGATGCAGGAATATGCCAATGTTGTCTCGATCAAGCGGCTCGGTTATAACGACCACGGTCCGGTTCATATGCGCAAGGCGACGCTAAACACGATCAAGATGCTTAAACTTTTAACCGATGCCGATATTGCCCTGAACCTGGAGAAAGAAAAGACCGGCAACGCCGAGGACTCCTTGATCGCGGTGATCCTGGCATCGCTCTTGCATGACGTGGGCATGGCGGTGACCCGTGAAAAACATGAATACCTCAGCATCCAAATGGCGATGCCTTTTATCGATAAAGTGCTGACCAGCGTTTATGGCGAACAGGACATGATGATCAAATGTGCTGTGAGCGCCATCGCCGTGGAAGGTATCTTCGGACACATGGCAACCCGCCGCATCCACTCCCTCGAAGCAGGACTGGTCTTGATCGGTGACGGCAGTGACATGGAACAGGGGCGCGCCCGCATCCCCACGATCCTTTCCTCTGAGACGAGGGTCGGAGACATCCACCGCACCTCCGCCAGCGCCATACAACGCGTCAAGATCAGCAAAGGACTGGAAAAACCCATCAATATCACCGTCGAGATGAACGCCTCCGTCGGTTTCTTCCAGGTGGAGGAAGTTTTCTTCCCCAAGATACAGATTAGCCCCGTCAAACCGTATATCGAACTCTACGCCGGAGTGATCGACCGCGAGATGCTGCGCTATCTCTGATCCATATTCCTGTCCCATCCCGTTCGCCCCTTCGCTTGATCCCTATCTGAAGTTACCCCGCGCTCCTCCTGGCTTGAGACCTTTCATCCCCCCATTCTATTCCCTGCTTTTATCTCATGCTGTTTTCTGCTTATCCCCTATCCAAAAACGGATAATCCGCAGTATAAGCAGGCATGGCATGAATCGGCTAAATAAATGATAAATACGAATATTAATCAATCCGAACGGGATCTTCAAGATCCAATCCCCCCCGTCAACAGCGCAATTGTTACTTATCTGAGCCCATTATGTGCAACGGTCTCTATTGACAGAAAACCAGTTCCATCTGAAATTGAGGACAGCTTGCAGACCCTGCATAGAATGCCCTCCGAGTCGGGGGGACATCACCCGGAGTTCTTCACGGGTTTTTTATCCTTCAGCCTGAGTATGATGAACTGTTATCTGCAGAAACGGAGATCGGAATTTCACCCTCAAATCTCATTTGCAGTTTTCAGTGATCAGATTTGCAGTTTTCAGGGATTACTTA
>CAYZZE010000113.1:0-5671 GCA_964482845.1 uncultured Candidatus Cloacimonadota bacterium | reverse complement strand
TTTCGTTAACGGCCAGCACAGTTTATGTTAATATGAAATTGTGTCAATGATATTCTTGCGGACGACTACTTCTTGGTAACCAAATGCGGAATCAAGTTCAGGTGGCTTTTTAAGCGATAATGAGACACAAGTTCCTTCTCCATAAGTGCTTGTGAGGTCGATTGAGCCATCCATCGACGCGATGAATTTTCTCGCCTCCGACAGCCCAATACCAGAACGGGATTGTTTGGTAGTGAAGAATAAATTCCATATGTCCTGCAGATATTTTGGTTCGATACTGCCGCCATTATTCTCAACAGCGATCATAACCAGCTATCGATCATGAGGATGTTTGCTAAGCTTGATCATCACTTCGCCGTTTCCGGGTATGGCTTCCACGAAGTTGTGGTTCAGGTTGATCAACACTTCCCCGAGGCGAACGGGCACGCCATTTTGCGTGAATCGGGTAATCCGGCATGACAGGCTTAATATTGATCCCGACCAGAAGATTGATCATGGGAATGAGTTTTCGGATAAATTCTCTTGGTTCGATCGCACTCAGGTCTATCCTGTCCAATTCTATATATCGTTGGAATGAATGGGTAAACACTTTGATCCTATCCATCTCTCCACGGATGAGTTTGATGGATCTTGGTTTATCATCATCCGGCGGCCGTTACAAGGTCCACCTCATGTGTTTATGACCAGCTGAGGGACTGCGGATGGATCGCGAGTTTGGTCGTGCAGGAGGAATATTTGCCGCTACAAATGAAGAACACTCAATCCGGTTGCATGAATTATCTTGTTGATTACCCGTCTTCTCTTGGTGGATATGAATCGACATCGTCATGATCGTCGCTTTCCATCGCTGGCAGAGCATACGCATCCAGTGCAGAGATGATGCTATCGAGCGGGAATCCCTTGCGGAAAAGCGAACTGATGATCTTTTGCCTTTTCCTTTGGCTTAACTGATCTTTATACTTGCAGATCAATTTCTCTATCTCAGCGTGGATGATCGTGCTTTGTTCCTCCTGGAGATACATTGCCTCCAGGATCGGCTCCCAGATCTCGCGGGCAATATGGTGCTGCATCAATTTGGCAACGATCTGCATCCAGCTTTTATTTTTATGTATGAGGGACTCGATGCAGATAGAGCTAAAACGGGCATCATCAATGTACTTAAGGGTGCGGCATTTATCGATAGCGCGATCGATCAGTGAGGGGTGAAAGCGGAAACGCTTGAGATAGTTGCGGGCTTGATATTCACAGCGCTCGGCAACGGCAAGATAATCAAGAAGGAGAGTTTCCGCTTTTTGGTAGAGAAACTCGATACAAGCATCCTGTTCTTCATGGGATATCTCTCGTTCCAGGCCATCCACGACAGAGTCATCCGGGCGGAAAAAAGTCTGGATTGCCCTGCGGCTCAGGACAGCCCAGACTTTATTGTCCAATGTGAGGTAAAGGTCTTTGTCAGAATGTTTCTGAATCCTCAGTATCATCTTCTTTTACGGTAATATCCACAGTATCGGGGCTTAATTTGCTGCGCAGTTGTGCCTCGATCTCGGCTCTGAGCGTTTCATTTTCCCGCAGGAAGAGTTTGGTCTTGTCCAAGCCCTGTCCCAACCGCGTTTCGCCATAGGAGAACCACGAGCCGCTCTTCTTGATGATCTCAAGATTGCTTGCCATGTCCAGGATGATATCGAGGTGGGAAATCCCTTCGCCGAAGATGATGGGAAATTCTACGGTTTTAAAGGGTGGGGCAAATTTGTTTTTGAGGATCTTGACGCGAGTTCGGGCTCCTACTACCTGATTTTCAGCGCCGGTATCTTTGATCGCTCCAGCATTGCGGACTTCGATGCGTACAGAGGAATAGAATTTCAAGGCGACGCCGCCGGTGGTGGTCTCGGGATTGACATAGGGCGGAGCGCCGATCTTCATCCTGGTTTGATTGATGAAAACCACCGCCGTATTGGATTTGGAGACGATGGCGGTCAGTTTGCGTAACGCTTGTGACATCAACCGTGCCTGCAGTCCGACGTGGCTATCTCCCATATTGCCCTCGATCTCCTGTCTGGGCACCAGTGCTGCCACCGAATCCACAACGATCAGGTCAACGGCATTGCTCCGAACGAGCGTCTCGGTGATCTCTAACGCCTGCTCCCCGCCATCAGGTTGGGAAAGCAGCAAATTGTCTACCTGAACGCCCAGTTTGCGCCCATACTTGATATCCAGGGCATGTTCGGCATCGATGAAGGCGACCGAACCGCCCTTTTTCTGGGCTTCTGCCACAATATGTAGGGCAATGGTCGTCTTGCCTGATGCTTCCGCACCATAGATCTCGGTGATCCTACCCCGGGGAATGCCACCGATGCCCAGAGCGATATCCAGATTCAGCGCACCCGTCGGGATCACGTCCACTACTTTGTTTGGATTATCGCCCAGGCGCATTACCGTTCCAACACCAAACTTTTTCTCCAGTTGGGAGATGGCGGTTTTGAGGGCGGTATCTTTATTCTTATCCAGCATTATTACCTCCGCTGTCATTATTTGTATGTTCTGTCCCTTGGGCGGGTTGCGGTTCGCCCATCTTGAGATCGAATTGCTCGATCAGATGATAAATGGGACCTTCCGGTCTCAGGATGCTCTTGTAAACGCTCAATCGTGAGTAGGGCAAAGGATCGGATTTGATGGATGTGCCGACTATCTGGCGTTCGTAGTCAACATCCGGCCGCCTTTTAATCCTGCCCAGGGTAACGTGTAGTTTCAATGGCTTGACATCCGGTTCACAGCCCAATTGGCGTAATGGCTTAACCAGTGCTCGGGGTAGTTCAAAGATATCTGGAAACTGGGTTTGGAGTTTGATCCAGATCAATCTGGCCGCCCGGGTGGGATACAATTCGCAGCCCCAGAGCGACAGATCGAAGGAGTTGAACCGACTGGCGGCGCTTTTTACTGCCGTGCATAACTCCGGTAGAAGGACGGGATTTACGTCGCCGACAAAAAGCACCGTAAGATGCAGATTGTCAGGCTTTACCCAGTTTATTCCTTGCGGTAACGCCCTGCTCCAGCGCATCAGCAATGACTGAGCGACTTCCCGATGGGGAGCGGGTAATTCCAAGGCGATGAAGATGCGGTCTGCCATCAGTGCTTATAACCGATATCCCTGAGGAATTTGACGCGGTGGGCGACATCGGAATCCAATTCCAATCCCTTGGGAGAATTGCCGTCAATAACGCCAATGATCCCCCTGCCCTGCTCCGTCTGCGCAAGAATTACCTGCACCGGATTGGCGGTGGCACAGAAGATCCTGACCACTTCACGACAGTCCCTGACCGCCGGCAGAACGTTGATCGGGAAGCAGTCCCGCAGGATGATCAGGAAACAGTGACCTGCTCCGATAATCAACATATTCTGGGCGGCGATATCCACCAAGTCATAATCGGTGCCGTCCCGACGCACCAAGCAAGGACCCGATGCCTCATTGAACGCCAGTCCAAATTTGATCCCGGGAACGCTATTGACCAGTGTTTCATAGAGATCTTCCACCGTCTTGATAAAATGGCTCTGCCCCAAAATGACGTTGCAGTCCTCGGGGATAACCAGCGGTTCGACAATAAGTTCCATTATTGACCTCTCGGATACAATATCTGCATCGGGAAATATCTACCCCAATCAGATGCAATGATACATGAATAGGTTATTTTGTAAATCTATTTCTCCTCCGGATCGCCGGCAGATTCCGCCAGTTTATAAAGGAGTTTCCATTGGGGATGGATAGTGATCTCGGGTTCCGAAGCAGCCAGCATCTCCAAATCATGCAAGCCGATGGTTCCGGTCTCCAGCATGTAGAACAACACTTCGATGGCCTGGTCGTATTCTAAACGGTAGATATAGATGCTTACCAGCGAATACTGCTGGTTTTCACGCTCCAGCCAGCTGGGGTTTTGATCCAGATAACCGATCAGAACATCCCAGAATTCGCCATAATAGATGTAGTCGCAAAATTTGTCGATCGCTTCTCCCATCGGATCGGCAAACAGATCTCCCATTGACTCATCCAGGTAATGGACCAGAATGAACTGCCACAACAGGTCAAATTCCATTCTGTTTAATAGCACTCTTTCCAGGGGCTCACTGTATTGGGCGCCGTAGCCCAGACCATCCGCTCTGGCATAGAGCGCCAATGCCTCTTCCTGATTGCCGTGGATAATGCTGAGGATAGTGGCTGCCAACAACAGCGGCTGAATGTCCGGTACTTCCAGGATGTCGGGTATCATCGTTTCAAAATCGGCTGGGATAAAATAATTCAATTCATTCATATCGCCGGCGGCGGCAAAAAACGCATCGACGAACAAGCCGGCAAGATGCTCAACTGCCGGAAAATATCCGGGATATAGCGTTATCAATTCTCGCGTCCGCATCACCCCTTCTTCCGTATCATCTTCCAACCTCACCAGCAGTAGGCGATGCTGCGGCTCATCAGGATAGGTCTCTGCAAGCCAGTTATAAAAGCGCAAGACCTGCATCTGGTCATATTCCCTAAGCGAATTCTGCAGATTAATCCCCGCATGATGATAGTCCGGCTCCACGGCGATCTCTTTGAGTTCTTCCCATCTCTCCAGCATCAGGAATCCCAACGCTTGATAATGAGCCATTCCCTCGATCTCGCTACTCATGGGGAAACGGTCGCCAAATGCGATGATCTGTTCCCAATCACCTCCGTTGGCGGCTGATTGCAGACGCATTTCGGCAAGTTCATAGAATTCATCCCGATACCGCCCTTCCTGCTCCAACCGCGCATACAGCAGATCGGCAAAATTAAGGATCACTCCGTCCAATCCCTCGCGGTCGCCAAAGGTGTTCAGCAAGTATTGATGGGCAATATTGATCCAATCCGCGTTGTTTTCGATCGCCACCGCCAGAGCGCTGTGGATGGCGGCAATATCCCATTCGGCCAAACCGATGAACAGCATCCCAAAATTGCTATTGTCATCTTTGGGATACCTGGCATAGTAATACCGCAGACGGGGAATGTCCTCCCTCAGCATGTGCATGCCGTTGGCAGAAAGCACGGATTCCGGTTCAAACGGATATGCATTCAGGTAAGCAAAAAGCAAGACCCGGTATGCGCGGTCAAATTCCGGATCGGTCTCGATCAATAGACGGGCGCCTTCAATCTTACGGATCGGATCTTCCAAACACCTCATATACAGATAGTATCCCGTCAGATTCTCTTTTATCAGCGGCAGAAGGGCAGCCCGGTCAAGTTTGCCTTCGTCCTCGCCAGCGATCCCGGTTCCGGTAAAAAAGGCATCTCGAAAATACTCCAGACACGTCTCTGAATCAAAGTGATTCCAGACGTTTTGCAGTTCCTCAAGTCGTTCCAGATCATCCGTCTGCTGGACGTATCCCGTCAGAAATTGGTTTATCTCCTCGAGGTCTCCCATCTCCCAGATCTGATCGATCACATCATCAACATTGAATGCACTCAGTATGGCGATCAGCACGCCCATAACAAAAATCAGAGACATCCTTTTGATACCCATTTGAACCTCCATGGGTTAATATCATTAACTTTTTATATTCTATTTTGTCCATACCCCTTGTGTCAAGTTTTTTTTAACGACCGGTCAGCAAAAAGACCAGCCGTCCTCTGACCCCGGGTATCGTTGAGGAGGACGGCTGATCCGCG
>CAYZZE010000112.1:0-5688 GCA_964482845.1 uncultured Candidatus Cloacimonadota bacterium | reverse complement strand
AACAACCGGATAAATCCGGTGTTGCTGATTATTCAACGGTCTTATACTATACGAGGACGAGGAAGGCACGATCATCAGGAGCAAGGGCGCGGAAAGGCATGGCAGGTTGACGATTCGGGCGCCCGACTCAAGGTTTGCTTCTTCCGGTCTTTTGGCGGCAATAACTGGATCGTGGGGCAGGATGTGGAAAACTATAGTTACGCTGTCGTTAGCGAGCCCAAGGGGAAATATCTCAGGATTATAACCTACACGCCACGCCTTGACCGAGATGAGTTTGACCGCATTATCGAACCGCTCATGCAAGATGGATTTGACTTGAGCCGGCTGGTAGTGACAGGCGGTTTCGAGCAGGATTGCGGTCAATGGTCATCCGATCCCCCTGCGTTCAATCGTTGATTTTGATTGACAAAATCACGGCTCGATTTATGCATAACCGACCTTGTCAGTATAATAGGCGTATGAAGAATTATGAAAATGCAATCTACAAAAGTGAAGGAAACATGGTCAGGCGAATTGACAGGGTCGCAAGCCGGATTTGTCCTTTGGACCAACTAATTACGAGGTGGAGGATAGTAAAATGAAACGACTTTTAGTACTCGGTTTTTTGATTATGGGTGCAATGCTGCTACCGGCGCAGGATGTTACGCCGTGGCAGTTTTTGCGGCATAGTGATTTGTGCAGCGGTGGAAATATCTATTTTCGCTTTGATACCACGCCGGGTTCATTGATGCAATACTCAATTTTTACCAGCATCAATGGCACTGCCTGGATCGAGCAACCTATCACCGATCATGCGGCAAACGTCAAACAGGCACACGTTCCATATCTTCAAGGGCAACATTTACGCTACCGGATCAGGGCCGTGGAAGAGTATATGGGAGAAGAGATGGCAGTGCTCAATCCTGCTTATCTGGCAAGCGACGCTTTTCCCCTCGCACCTAATGTTATGGCGTTTATTGCCGAAGACGCCGTCGGCGATACTGTCATGATAAACGTTCCTGCGCTTGATCTGACGGGAACTTACGCCGCTGTGTCCACCAACAAATTATACGTAACCTTGGAAAACGCAACTGGCACCTATCCGACGATGAGTTCGCTTACTGCTTATAATCTCTATATGGTGGGCATTATGAACCCGGAATCCGCCATGGGCGATTCCACAATGTTTGCCATGATCTATACTTTCAATATCCCTGGGGTGATATCATCGGGGCTTTACAAGGTGGGAATGACTTCGGAGATGGAACCTACTTACGAACGGCTGGGCAATATCCAGTCCCAGGTAAGCGGGGGAAAACTTCATCTTGCTTGCAATTTCAGCGATCTCACAGCCGATCCTGCCTTTGGCGACTGGCCTAATCAAACCGGTAGCTTGGTCGTCATGAACAATACCATACGCATTGCCCTCGACATGGTAACGATGCAGCCGGACTTTTATCTCGCCGACCATACCAATCCCGCTCTGCTTATCTGCCATAACCACGTCTATCAGCGCAGTTTTGCCACTCCGCCGAACCTGATTGATGTCTCGGTGGTTCACATGGGTGCCAGTAAACGGATTCAAGCCACCTATATCGACTCCGATCAGGATTTTCCACTGGTGTTCGAAGTTACGCTGTCCAATGGCAGTACCTACCAGATGCAAACAGCAGTGGCGGATTTTAGCGAACCAACGATCTGGACGGCAATCGTTCCTGCTGATGGGTGGACGAGCGGGGTGATATTTGTCTCGGACACCGATATCACCACTTATGAATACTACATTACCACTTCCATATCCGATACCGAAGCCATTCCCGCAGCCATGTCCTGCTCACTGCCCAATCCGGTTACCGGAGCGGTCAAGATTACCTTGGAAAATCTTGAATCAGGCATGTTGACCGTGTCCATCTACAATCTTCGCGGACAAAAGGTGCACGACTTATATCGTGGGACGACGGACAAAACAACGCTGCAAATCCACTGGGATGGCGAGATTCAAGGCATCAGAGCAGCCGCTGGGATCTATATTCTCAAAGCGTCACAGAATACCCGGCATCTGACCCGTAAATTTATGGTAACAAGGTGATTTATCGCCGATGTTCATAGACCATGCACGCATAAAGATAAAAGCGGGAGACGGTGGTGACGGAGTGGTCAGTTTCCGGCGGGAAAAATTTATCCCCAAAGGCGGTCCGGATGGCGGAGACGGAGGACGCGGCGGCGATGTTATTGCCGTGGGCGACACAAATATAAACACCCTCCTGGACTACAGAAATAACCGGACATTTTATGCCGGGAACGGCAAGCCGGGATCCGGATCACGCCAATCAGGCGCTTCTGGAGCAAGCATCATCATGCGTTTTCCCCTGGGCACCGAGATCTTCCTGGTTAGTGATGAGGGAAGGCGCAAACTGGCTGATATCACCGAACCCGGAGAGATGATAATTCTCGGGAAAGGGGGATATGGCGGCAAGGGTAACATTAATTTTGCCACTCCCACCAATCAAGCGCCTCGTCGCGCCACTCCAGGGAAAAAGACAGAGAAATATGACTTGGAATTGGTGCTCAAACTGATTGCGGACGTCGGTCTTGTCGGCTTTCCCAATGCCGGCAAATCCACTCTCCTCAGCGTTATGTCCGCAGCCCGTCCCAAGATTGCCGACTATGAATTTACCACTCTTGAGCCGATGCTGGGCGTCGTTAGCGTCGGCGATTACCAGTCCTTTGTTATGGCGGACATCCCCGGCATTATCGAAGGCGCTCATCTCGGCAAGGGCTTGGGAACGCAATTCTTGCGCCATATTCAACGCACTTCCATACTCCTTTTCTTGATCGATATCCGCTCTCCAGATCACCTGGAAGCGTATCGTGTCCTGCGCAATGAATTGCATAAATACGATACTTACATGGATCGTAAACCTCATTTGATCGCCATCAGCAAGACAGACAGCATATCAGAAGATGACTTGGGCTCAACGCTCGACCAGATTCGACAGCGGTTCATGACCGAATGCCAAGTCCCTCTCATAGCTATTTCTGCGGTCAGCGGACACAACATCACGGAACTCAAACACCATCTCTTTAAGAAGATAAGGACGCTGGCAGATTGAGCGATTCAAAATTGTCGGCCTGGCTATGTCTGAAAAATGCGCCTGACGTTGGATTTCAGACCCTGCTCCGCATTGTGCGCGAGTACGGCGTTCCGGAGAGTTTCATTGGCAATTCGTCTCACCCGCTCTATGACGCAGTATTCCTATCGGCGGCAGCCCGTGAGCATTTGATCTCTGCCCGCCTACCTGCCAATCTGAGGCAAGTGTTGGAGACGCGAAAGCATTACAACATATCCTATACCACTATCCTTGATCAGGATTACCCTCCCGCTCTCAGGCAGACGTACTCCCCTCCGCCCATTCTGTATTACAAGGGAGACATATCACTGACCGGAGAAGTGCCGGTTCTGGGAGTGGTCGGCACGCGCAAGCCATCCGCTTACGGCAGGGAAATGACCTCAAAACTAATTGCCCCGCTCGTTCGTGGCGGCGTCTGTATTATTAGCGGAATGGCGATTGGGATCGATACGATAGCTCATCTCGCGTCCCTGAAAGCTCAAGGTAAAACAATAGCGGTATTGGCTCACGGATTGGATCAGTGTTACCCACCCCAAAACAAAGAATTGAAGGCCGATATCATCGCCAAAGGCCTGATTCTCAGCGAGCATGAACCTGGTATCAAGATGGAGCGCTGGAATTTTCCTTCCCGCAACCGAATGGTGGCCGGGCTCTCCCAAGCCGTCTTCATTGTGGAAGGCGCCATCACCAGCGGTGCGTTGCTCACTGCCAAATTTGCCCTTGAATACAATCGAGAGATTTTTGCCCTGCCCGGTAACATCAACAACATCAATGCCCAGGGTCCAAATCACCTCATTCGGAATGGCGCCATCGCGGTCACTTCTGAAGATGACCTCATATCATATTATGGGCTAAAACATGCGGATATGGATCGGATGGGTCTTTTCCCCGAACTCAGTGATAACGAAAACGGGCTCTATGAGATCATTACCAGGGAGCAAAGAGAGGTAAGTTTTGATGAACTGATGCTCGCGTCAGGGCTCAATTTTGGCCAGATCTCCATCGCTCTGCTCAATCTTGAACTCAAATCCCTGATTGCCAAAGCATCAGGCAATAGTTACATTATCCGTTGAGGGCGGAATAACGTCATTTTGAGGTATTATGAACCAGATAGAATACAGGATCGTAAAGAGCGCGCCACCCGATCAGATCCTCGCTCTGTATCATCAGGCGGGCTGGTGGTCGGAAGAGTTCACGCCGGAGTCCCGTGAGTTTATTGGCAGGATCATCCGTCATAGCTTCTGCTTTGTCATCGCCCTGGATAATGATGATATCATCGGAATGGGACGCATCATCAGCGATGGCGTAAGCGACGCCTACATTCAGGACGTCACTGTCCGTCAGGATTATCGCGGCAAAGGCATTGGCCAGCGGATCATCAGGACATTGGTAAATCACCTCAAGGCATGTGGCATTGGTTGGATCGGTCTGATCAGCGAGCCGGGGTATGAACGCTTTTACGAGAATCTCGGCTTCAACAGGATGACGGACTATACCCCTTTCCTCATGAAAGAATAAGCATCCGTAAACAAGTGGTAAATTTGAATCTGCAAACCCTGACGCCGGAAGAAATCCCTCTTCTTCAGGAATACTTGGAACGATACCCCCGCCAGTCCTGCGATTACTCCATCACCAATCTGCTTACTTGGGGTAAATTGTATCAGGTTCAATTTCTTCTCTGGCAGGATAACCTCGTTATCTACAATCCCAAATACCATGCCATCTGCTTTCCCTTGGGTGATAACTTCAATGCGGCCGATCTGGCTTCGCTCAACTATCGCTTCAAGGAACAATTCCACCGCGCTACCCTCATTCTAATACCGGACGATTGGGAGATCAAGCATCCTGGACTGGATAGGTACTTTCAGATCAGCGAGGATCGGGCTTGGGCAGATTATCTTTACCAAAGCGAATCTCTTGCTCTGCTCAAAGGCAAAAAACTGGCAAAGAAGAAAAACCTCGTCGCCCAATATATCCGCAGTTACCCCGATTATCAAGTGCTGCCAATAAATGCCGGAAACAAAGAAGTGATCCTATCCTTTGCTGCCAAATGGAAACGAGAGCGTAACGCCGACGGCATCTACCTGAACAGCGAATTGCAAGCGCTGCAATATACAATGGAGCAGTGGGAGATCCTGCCCGTGCAGGGCTACATCATCTGTCACCGGAACAAGATCTCTGCTTTTTCCATTTTCAGCCGCCAAACCGCTGATATGGCTACCATCCATTACGAAAAATACAGCCCGGATATGAAGGGCGCCGCCCAACTTGTGAACTGGGAGGTTGCCAGGCTAATCAGTCGCCGGTACAAGTGGATAAACCGCGAACAGGATATGGGTTTGGAAGGACTGCGCCAGGCAAAGAGTTCATACGAGCCCGCTTTCCTGGTCGCTTTCCGCACCGGTAGCCTTATCCAATAAGCGTTCTTAAGCTCCCAATCATTCCACGGACTTCCCAATTGTAGATAACCCGATCGGTTCCGATTTCCCAACCTGGGCAAGAGGGTTAATATGGAAGCATCTTCCCGTCATATATGATTTTGAAGACCGTTGAATAATCGGCAACACCGGATTTATCC
>CAYZZE010000111.1:0-6066 GCA_964482845.1 uncultured Candidatus Cloacimonadota bacterium | reverse complement strand
ATGGCACACTATCCGATAAGAAAGCCCCGGAGTGGCGGCACCAGCAGAGCTCGTCTGTTGCACAAGCATTTGCTTGTCTGTTTCACAAGCACCCGCTTGTCCGTTGCACGAGATTGTTCTCGTCTGTTGCACAAGCATTTGCTTGTCTGTTTCACAAGCACCCGCTTGTCCGTTGCACGAGATTGTTCTCGTCTGTTGCGTATGCTTCGACCTGTCTCAAGAGTGAGATGAAACAGGTAAAAACAGACAAGCAAATGCTTATGCAACGGACGAACTTCGTTCGTGACCGGGTTAACCAAAACTCAGGTTTTAGGGAGGATATTGTGAAATCTCTTTTGATAGTCGCACTGATCTTGCTCCCTCTGTTTCTGTGGGCGGCAAATTATGAAGTTTCTTTGCGGCGTGATGGAAGGTTGTATAACATAGTGGGCACTAACTACTACCTGTATATCCCTTTATGTCTTGAACTCGGCATGTTCACGGCTGTCTATAACCCACTATTTGGCACTGTAAAAACTTCCAGGCAGACCTATTACATGGTCAAATCCTACGAGAAGGTGCTCTTGCCGCCGGGATCGATCACTGAATACAAGATGTGGATAAGCGAAGTGTATGTGCCAGTTTCTCTGCAATAAGGATACGTCCTCCCCGTAAGGTCTTCTCAATGGTAAGATTACCCGTGAGGATCGTCAGTAATCCCCATCTGTCGTGATGATCTTCAGCAATTCTTCCACATAGTTGTCGAGCTCGCTGTAGATGCCATAAGCCACTGAATCCAATACATTCTTCCCAGCGTATCCCAGATTGCTGAAGCAGTAGATTTGATAGCTTTCGTCCAAAGCAATAAGAATAAGCTAACTATAGATTGTAGAGACCCCCTCGCTATATCGGTCCCCCTTATACCTATCCATAATCGAGATTTTTTCCGCTAAACGCAGCTTTCTCCTATCGTTTGAGTTTCATCCTGCCGGTTGAGACGCCAGCGATATAGGCTTCGCTGATGATGCTGATCAAGGCCCCGTCCACTCGTTGATATTGCTCCAGAATTGAAGGGTAGAAACTGCCGCTACGGAGCTTTGGAATGCTAACGCTTACGGGGCCCAATCCGGTGCTAAGTGGCTCTTAACGCTCACGGCAGCCGTTGCGGTAGTTGCTTCTATGCTCTGAACGCTGAGAGGACTCAGCTCACAATACCGCACTAAGCTCCGCTTCAATGATGCTCTGGATGCCGTTTTGCAACACTTTTACAAAGTTTCCCGGCATAATTGTGCGAAATAACTTGACCAATTCCGCTCTCTCATCTTTCCTTCCCTTCGGTTGAGTCATGATCTTCTCCTTGTCTTGTAGATTTTTTGTTAAAACCATCAAAACAAAGTGCAGGATCCGGCTCAACCTTTTTCTTCATTAGGCTCTCCTAATCTACACCAACCTTTGAGACACTACCTGTCGTGAATGGTGGATGGAGCTGTTGATGAGGTACGGCTGGATATGTGATCTGCCGGGAATGATGGACGAAAACGGGAGAATGCGCTGAGACTGGATTTTAGGTTCGGCGTTGGCGATACCACTCAAAAAAGCGGGCGTATCCGGAGCGAAAATCCGTTTGGGGCTGATATCCGAGCAGTTCCCGGGCTTTAGTGATGTCGGCACAGGTCTTTCGCACGTCGCCGGGCTGCATCTCCCGGCGGTCGATGATCGCCTGGTGGCCGGAAACATCTTCGATGGTTCGCAGCATCTCGCTCAGGGTGATCATCCGGGATTCGCCGAGATTGACGATCTCATAGGCATGATGGCGGCGCACGTAGTCGATGGCGCCCACCACTCCCGCGATGATATCGTCGATGTAAGTATAATCACGGCTGGTGGTTCCGTCGCCAAAACAGGGGATCGGCTTACCCTGTATGATCAGATCGGTGAATTTATGGACGGCAAGATCAGGTCGCTGGCGGGGACCATAAACGGTGAAGAAGCGCAGGCAGATAATGGACATCTGATTGAGATGATGATAGTTGTGGCAGATCAATTCGCCGGCTTTTTTGGAGGCGGCATAAGGAGAGATCGGATGATCGACGCGATCGGCTTCACTGAATGGGAAGTGATCGTTATTGCCGTAAACTGATGAGGACGAGGCAAATACGAAATGCTTGATGCCCCTGCGGACGCAGTTTTGGAGAAGTTTGAGCGTGCCGGTCACATTGACGTCGAAATATAACTCGGGATCGAGGATGGAAAGACGCACTCCCGCCATCGCCGCGAGGTGAATCACAAGATCGATATCATTATCAGTCAGGCACTTATCAAGGGCATCATCATCGCGGATATCGGCTCTGATCATCCGGAATTGCGGAACTCCGGCAAGGGAGGCGATATTGTCCTGCTTAATCCGGGGGTCGTAGAAGTCATTGAAATTATCCAGTCCGGTCACTTCAAAACCGTCACGGATGAGGCGTTCGCACAAATGAGAGCCGATGAATCCCGCTGCACCGGTGACGAGTAGGTTGCCTTTGAACATCAGACTGTCTCGCGAATGATGCGGGCGCCGATGGCGTTCAATTTGGTTTCGATGCGGTCATAGCCGCGGTCGATGTGATAAATGCGGGAGACAGTGGTCTGACCTTCGGCGGCGATGCCGGCGAGGACAAGAGCGGCGCTGGCTCTCAGATCGGTAGCCATAACCTCGGCTCCGCTGAGCGAGGAAACGCCTTTGATGATGGCAATGTTGCGGTCAAGTTGGATATCTGCCTGCAGGCGGTTCAGTTCCGCCACGTGCATAAATCGATCCGGGAATATGGTGTCCGTAATAAAGGCAGTGCCATTGGACAGGGACATCAGGGCAATAAATTGGGCTTGGAGATCGGTCGGGAATCCAGGATAAGGAAGCGTCGTAATATCCACCGGTTTGATGATTTGGGGTGGGTGGATGGTGATGCTGTCGATGCCGATGTCAAATCCGCATCCGGCTTGGCTCAATTTGTCGATCAGGATCTGCAGGTGCAAGGGTTCACAATTCCGGACGGTTATGGGATTGCGGCTCATGGCTCCGGCGATGAGGAAGGTGCCGGCTTCAATGCGGTCAGGGATCATCGCCATATCCACCGGGAAAAGGTGTTCGACGCCGTTGATGCTGACAGTGGTGGTGCCTTTGCCGGAGATCCTTGCACCCATCTTGTTCAGGAAGTCAATGGTGGAATCCACCTCCGGTTCCATGGCGGCGTTATGTAAATGCGTGGTGCCTTCGGCATAGACAGCAGCCATCATGGTGTTGATCGTGGCGCCGACGCTGGACTTTTCAAAATAGATTTCCGCGCCTTTGAGCTTTTCTGCCGTGGCATGGATGTAGCCGTGTTCGAGATTGATCGTGGCGCCAAGTTCTTGCATCGCTTTGAGATGCAGATCCACCGGACGCGTACCGATGGCACAGCCGCCGGGAAATGAGACGCGGGCTTCGCCCAAGCGTGCCAAAAGCGGCCCGAGCACATAGATTGAGGCGCGCATCTTGCTCACCAGTTCGTATGGTGCTTCACTGAAACAAATGTCTTTGGCGTCGATGGTCATCGTACCGCCGAAGTGTTCTACCCGGGCACCGATTATCCTCAGCAGGTGAGCCATCGTCGTTAGATCGATCAGATCAGGAACGTTGCGTAGGACTGACTTTCCAGGAGATAGCAGACATGCTGCCATGACCGGTAAAATGGCGTTTTTGGAGCCGCTGACAGCTATATGGCCGCTCAGGTCGCGGTTGCCTTCAATTATAAACTTATCCATGCTATTTATCACCTCATCAGCGAAACTGCATCAGTTTCTACAATAAAAGAGTCATTTTAATAGATCATCGCAAATCGGTCAAGTCCATTCAGGTCTTTTTTGATCTCGACCCGCTCAAATCCGGCATCATAAGCGAGATTGACCATGCTCTCCGCCTGTCTGTAGCCGATCTCGAAGAAGTAACGGGTAGCGGAGCAGGCCGCCGATCCCGATCTTGGCGAATGGCTAAGGATCCTCCGGTAATAATCCAGCCCATCACCCTCCGCCAATAGTGCGATCACCGGCTCATGATCCCTGACCTGGGGCGGTAGTGTAAGATATTCATCCGGAGCAATATAGGGTGGATTGCTGACGATGAGGTCGTATTGCTGCGGGAGCGGAGGAAACAGATCCGCCTCGAAGAAACGGACACTGCAATCATGATTATCAGCATTCCGCCGGGCAATGGCGATCGCCTCTGCGCTGATATCGGTGGCATCGACCATCAGAGAGGGCACGGATGCCTTGAGCGTAATGGCGATGACTCCGCTACCCGTGCCAATATCCAGGATCTTCATCCCCGCCTTGGCCTGAGATAAGACCAGTTCCACCAGCCCTTCCGTCTCCGGACGGGGTATAAGAACCGCCGGCGAAACGGTGAATTCCCGCCCATAAAAAAAAGCCCTGCCCAGTATGTACTGGACAGGTTCATGCCGCTGCAAGCGTTCGAGATACTGGTTCAAAAGATCCATCTGGGCATGATTCAAGCATTCGTCACGCCGGAGATACAATCCTGTCCGGCTTTCTCCGATGATGTCACAAAGCAGCATCAAAAATTCGCGCAGCGGGATACCGCTGCGCCTGCTCTCTGCTTCCAGATGCCTGAGCAGTTCAGATATCGGCAGTCCTGGGCTCTCCGCCATCGGTCAGTTTCTTGATGATGCGGACAGTCCTGCCTCCATTATCAAATTCTACCGCTTGCGACAGGTGGCAGAGCAGTGTGATCCCCCTGCCGTGAGCCACCAAACTCAGATCCGGTTCGCTCTTTACCTTTTGCAGGACATTGTGATGATCAAAGCCCTCGCCCTCATCCGTCACCTCAATAACCACTTGATCCTGCTCAGGATTGATGACGATCCTCAGGCGGATACGCTTGGATGCCGTCGCCAGATCATTGAACTTGGTGGCAACAAGGTTCTGGAAGGTATGGTTATCCAACCGCCGTTCGTGCTGATCAAGTTTCAGAGTGCCGTGGATATAGGCGTTATAAACCATCTCATCCATGCAAAGCAACATCTCATTGAGTACCTGCTGGTCGATCCCAAAATTGTGCCGCAGGAATGATGAAAGTGCATTAAAGAGATTGGACTTGGAGAAATTTACCGGCGTGATTGTGAAGCTGAGGTCGGCGGTATTGAGATACCGTTGAAATTCATGATACTCGTCTTTGATCTTGCGTTTGTTCAGGATGTGTTCGATGCTGCAGATCAATTGTTTGGTGTCGATAGGTTTACGGATAAAATCCGCAGCACCGAGGCGGATGGCATTGATGAAATACTCTTGATCCAAAAAACCGGTCATCAGGATCACTGCGACCTCATCTCTGAAGTCGCGGGAAATCTTTTTCAAAAAGCCCAGTCCGGTCAGTTCCGGCACATCTATATCGCAGATGACGATATCGTATTGGTTTTCGTGCAATTTTCGCAGAGCATCGGAGCCGCTGTAGGCAGGATCGACCTGATAGCCGGAAACATCGAGTATCTTACATAAACTGGAGACGATACTGGCGCTGTCGTCAACGACCAGCAATCTTGCCCTGTTAACTGCCATATCAGCCGAAATTCACCGTAAACAACTGGTTTAACTTGAGCATCGTGAACAATTCATAAACGCTATTGGAACAGCGGACAACCTCGATTTCGCCGTTTTTGCCGATAAAATCCTTGAAAAAGAGCAGGATCTTACCGATACCGGTGCTGCTGATATTGCGGCATTCCGCCAGATCCAGTTCCAATAGCGTGGCATCGGAAAGCAGGACTTCGGTGAGTTTTTCCTGCAAAATATAGGAATTCTCGCTATTCAGAATACCCTCAATCTTCATCATGGCAACTGATTTGTCGATGTTCAATTCGATATTCATCCCACACCTCTCTTTGTTTTGTGGTAGTAAGGGTAATCAAACCGGTAATGATGTCAAGAAATTTTCCGGCTGTGCCGCTCAGAATTGGCACAAGAGATTGCCGACAAAGTCATGGGGTGGATGATGGGACTCGAACCCACAACGCCCGGAACCACAATCCGGTGCTCTGCCATTGAACTACA
>CAYZZE010000110.1:0-6456 GCA_964482845.1 uncultured Candidatus Cloacimonadota bacterium | reverse complement strand
GAATGCTACCCGATATTTGTCAAACAAAAAAGCACCCCCACCCCCTAAATGAAAAAAATGCAAAAAATCCATCTTTCGGCTGGCAGCGCTTAAGTTCCCTGTTTATATGTAGTTAGCACGCTTGATGAGTGCCCGGTGTGAAAAATATCCCATCGCTATTGTCAGAATCAGAAACTTTTTTGTTGACAGATACCATAAGCGTACAATGATATGCGTCGACTACACTCTAACTCATACTCAATATGCATAAGGAGGTAAAATGAGCAGAGACGAATTGGTAAAAAAGATTGCTGCAAAGGCCGTTGTTACACAAAAAGTAGCCGGTCTTGCGCTTGCTGCCGTCTTGGAAGGGATCACCGAAGCCCTCAGAAAAGGCGACAAGGTTTCATTGGTTGGCTTTGGTTCATTTGGTGTTGCCAAACGTAAAGCCCGCAAAGGTATCAATCCCAAAACCAAAGCTCCTCTTAAGATTCCGGCACGCAAAGTTCCCGTATTCAAAGCCGGGAAAAAATTGAAAGAGGCAGTGAAATAACCATTTGTGATTATCATTCACAAGGGCAGGAGCGATCCTGCCTTTTTTTATTGGCTTCTCCGGTGTAGGTTGATCATAATAAGACGATGCCCTCTAGGATCGACCATTGAGGAAGATATGATCAGTCCTGAGAACGATTCACATCCAGGGATATCCAAATGCCGTGAACGTTGTAAGACGTATCGTCTCCCATTCCACCGCAGTCTCGAACAACAACGGATCTTATCTTCCAGATGGTTTACTAATGGTCACAGGGCCAACCGCTCTGAATTATCCAAGTGACTGAAGAAGGTTCAGATTCAAGCGTAATGGTGTTTCCGCTGTTGTTCTCCCCCCAGGTCATTTCCAGCGGTATTTTCCCAGAGACCCCAAAGATGCATAGAAGATGAATTGGATGGGAAACAGCCAGACCTGAACGGGATAAAAAACGAGCAGACGAAGGTATTTGATCCGGCTGAGGAAAACGGTTAGCAAGATCAGTTCCACCGCTGTTTTGGTTAGCAACATCAGCGGAAAGTAAGAGCGGACGACCAGCCATGAGATGAATTGGGCGTAAAAAAGCAGCCAGTATAGAAACACGAATACGGCTATGCTCTGCAGCCAGACAGGAAAGTATCGGAATTTGGAAGCACGGCGGATATTTGTCTGGTGTCTGGCATCGGCATTATCCCCGTCCCAGAGCAGCATTTTCATCTTTGGTGAAAAGTTAAACACCGCTTTTCTGATCCGGGGCATCATCTTCATCAGAAGCAGATCATCATCCCCGGAACGGAGATGAGCGATGCCCTTAAAACCTCCCGCTGCATAAAAAACATCTTTGCGGTAGGCATGATTCCCGGCAAAACTGGTGACCGGCATCCGCCACCAAAGCCCTCCGGCGCAGATGGCAGCGTAAACGATGCGTTCAAAGGATTTGAGGCGAAAGGTTCGTTTATTCTTCCGATCCACCAGCATAGTGAGTCCGACCACGTAATCGGTCTGCTCATCCATAGCCAGGTTTATCTCTTTCAACCATTGATCATTGGGCAGTGCATCAGCATCCGTAAAAGCAAGGATATCAAATCGGGCTTTGGCTATTCCTCTCATCAGAGCGGCTTTTTTACCGGTATGCAATGGCACTTCATCCAGAAAGTCCACGATCTGATACTGCTGCTGATCACGATAGGGGGATAGGATCTCCATGCTATTATCCGTGGAATGGTCATTGACAATGATTACTTCATACCTGTCTGTCGGGTAATCCAGGCGCATCAGATGCTCAAGCAATCCTGACAGATTAGTGGCTTCATTCCGAGCGGCAACGATAACGGATATCGCCTGAAAAGATGTAATTGAGCTGGATGAATTACGACTGCGGACTATACCCCACACGATGAATCCGATCAAACCAGCGTAGATGATGGTAAGTGAGCTGAACAGGAGATATGCCATTAGGATCGATCAATCTTCTTTCACTACCAGATCCAAGTCCCTCACGAGCCGTTCTACCAATGGATTGTTTTTTCTCATATCCTCTGGGGATAGGATCGGCCTGGTTTGTTCGCCCGGGGCATTTACCAAGATAAAGATCAGTTTTACCGGTGCGGAAAAGAAGGATGAAGCGGTCTCATTTATCATTTCCTGATTTTTGATCAGGGTGTTGTAAGCGGTCGGGGAAGTGGTTTTCAATTCTACGGCATGTTCCCTGATACCGGCGATCTCACATTCCTTGAGGTTTCCGGCGGTCAATCTGCTGTGCTTGTGGATGCGCTCGGTCAATTTGGGCAGGATAACTCTAAAACTTGATTCGTTGAATGGTAGGGACAGATCAGAGGCCGCGTCGTGTTTGACCCTTGGATCACTCTCGGGTCTCGAGGGATCCGCAGTATTGGTTGACCGGACATTGGTATGATATGTTTCCTGATCGACGGATGGGTGAATTTGGGCTTCGGAATTCGTGGGTCTTGGTTCGTGGTTTCTTGATTGGGCGATCTCAGCCAAGGGTTGAAAACTGAATTGCAGATTTTCCAATTTTGAGAGGAGGGTGGCAATATCGTCCATCATATCCATCCGGGAGAGTTTGATCATCGTCACTTCAAAGATCAGGATGGGATTGCTGCTGGTCTTGATGTCCTGTTTGGTCTGGATAAGGATGGCCATCATATACATGATGTTATTGGAACTGAGCAGATTGGCGGCTTTTTGATACACTTCGAGATTATCCGGGTTCAGCTCCGAGGGATTGATCCCCATCCTGATCAACAAAAGATCTCTGAGGAAAACCAATAATCCATTGATCAATTCAGGAATATCGGATCCCTTACCGATCAAGTCGTTGAGGAGATTGATCATTCCGGCGCTGTCATGAGCCGCAAGGTGTTTTACCATATTGCAATACACCTGGATCGGGAGCAGACCAAAAACGGCTCTGGCATCGCTCTCCCTGATCTCATCCGGGCAATAAGACAAGACCTGATCCATCAACGACAGAGCATCTCTTAAACTGCCATCTGCCTTTTGGGCGATAATATAAAGCGACTCCTTGTCGATCTTGATATTCTCGGTTTGTGTGATCACCAGCATACGGGCTACGATATCCTCAACCGGAATGCGTTTGAAATCAAACCGAAGACAACGGGATATGATCGTGGGGATCACTTTGTGCGGCTCGGTCGTGGCAAAAATGAATATCACATTCTCGGGGGGCTCTTCCAAAGTCTTGAGTAATGCATTAAATGCATTTTTGGAAAGCATATGCACTTCGTCGATGATATAGATTTTATACAGGGATTGGCTGGGAGCATAGAGCAATTCACGCTGCAATTCGCGGATATCTTCCACCCCGGTATTACTGGCGCCGTCAATTTCAATCACGTCCGTCGCCGTACCGGCAGTAATCTCCTGGCAGATATGACATTCATTGCAGGGTGTGGAAGTAGTACCCTTTAAACAATTCAAGCTCTTGGCAAAGATCCTTGCCATTGATGTCTTCCCCACCCCCCGTGGACCGGCAAACAGATAAGCATGCGCGATCCTCTGGGTATTCAGGGCGTTTTGTAAAATTGTAGTGATATGCTCCTGGGCATAGATCTCATCAAAGATCTGAGGTCTGTACTTCCGTGCAAGAACGATATAGCTCATATATTCTCCTGACGATACACTTTTTGAGCGTTTGATTTTAGGCAAGGATTTTTTGCTTTACAAATTCCGTGCCTTGTTTTATGGTTGGATTATGTAAGATAAATCCAAGCATACCAGACAGGAGGTTTTAATGAAACTCGAAGGCAAAGTTGTCGTTGCCCAAGGCGGCGGACCTACTGCCGTGATCAATCAATCCATGGTGGGCGTCACTCTCGAAGCGCGTAAGTTTCCACAAGTTACGCGTGTTTATGGTGCTACCCACGGAGTAAAAGGTATTATCAATGAGGATTTCATCGATCTGACCCAGGAGACCACGCATAATCTTGAGCAGGTGGCTGATACTCCTTCTTCGGCGCTATTGTCCACACGAGACAAACCGGATGAAAAATACTGCCGGGAGATATTCAAAGTATTAAAAACGCATGATGTTCGCTACTTCTTTTATATCGGCGGGAATGACTCCGCTGCCACGGTTCATATCGTTAATGAAGAAGCTAAAAAGGCCGAGTATGACTTTCGCGCCATCCACATTCCCAAGACCATCGATAATGACCTTGTTCTCAATGATCACACTCCGGGTTATGGCTCAGCGGCGCGTTTTGTAGCACAGGCTTTTACTGGAGTGAATCTGGATAACCGTGCCCTCCCTGGTGTGTACATTGGCGTCGTAATGGGCAGGCATGCCGGATTTTTGACTGCCGCATCCGCGCTGGCACAAAAATATCCCGATGACGGCCCACATCTCATTTATATGCCGGAACGTCCCTTTCATCGTGATCAATTCCTGAGAGACATAAAAATGACGTATGATCGGTACGGACGGTGTATAGTAGCCGTTTCCGAGGGCATCATCGACGACAAAGGGGTGCCGATTATTACGAAACTGACCGAAAATGTAGAATACGATGCTCATGGCAATGTCCAATTGTCCGGCACCGGTATGCTGGGCGATCTCTTATGCGATCTTGTGAGAAAGCAACTCGGGATCAAACGTGTCCGCTCAGATACTTTCGGTTATCTTCAACGTTCTTTCATCGGGTGTGTGTCTGATGTTGATCAAAGAGAAGCACGGGAAGTGGGAGAACGGGCTGCACATTATGCTATCTGGTATAATCTTGATGGATCCATATCCATTCAAAGGACGGGTTTTTACTCCGTGAACTATCGTCTGGAAAAACTCTGCGACATTGCTGGCAAGACGCGCCACATGCCTGATGAGTATATCAACCAAAGCGGCAATGGCGTCACCGACGATTTTCGCTTCTACCTCCGTCCCTTATTGGGAGCAGGATTTCCCGTTGCTCACCGCTTACGTGCACCAAGTGTGGCAAAACTCCTCACGGGAAGTTCTTGACAGTTTAATGCCTTTTTTTAAGCGGTTTTGAAAAAGTAAAGAAATCCCAATGGAGGATCGTAATGACCATTCATGAATTTATGGCGCAAGTCGCTGCCAAAAACGCCGGTCAGCCTGAGTTTTTGCAAGCGGTGCATGAAGTAGTGGAATCGATATGGGATGTCTATATCGAGAATCCCAGATTTGTCAAAGGTAACATCCTGGTAAGAATCGTTGAACCGGAACGGATCATCATCTTCCGCGTTCCTTGGATGGATGATAAAGGCGTCGTGCATGTCAATCGCGGCTACCGGGTGCAATTCAATAGTGCCATCGGTCCCTACAAAGGTGGCATCCGCTTTCACCCCAGCGTAAACCTTTCCACGCTTAAATTCCTTGGCTTTGAGCAGATATTCAAAAACAGTTTGACCACTCTGCCTATGGGTGGAGGAAAAGGCGGATCTGATTTTGATGCCAAAGGTAAATCAGACGCTGAGATAATGCGCTTCTGTCAGGCATTCATGAGCGAACTTTACCGTCACGTGGGACCTAATACCGACGTCCCGGCTGGTGATATCGGTGTTGGCGGGCGTGAGATCGGGTATATGTATGGTATGTATAAGAAACTCATGAACGAATTCACCGGCGTCTTTACCGGCAAGGGCTTGAATTGGGGAGGCAGTTTGATCCGTCCTGAAGCCACTGGTTATGGCGTTGTCTATTTTGCCGAAGAAATGCTCAAGACCCGGAACCAGACCTTTGACGGCAAACGCGTCGCCATCTCCGGCTTCGGTAATGTCGCTTGGGGTGCTGCTCAGAAAGTGAACGACCTCGGCGGCAAAGTGGTCACCCTTTCCGGTCCAGATGGCTATATCTATGACGAGGAAGGCATCAGCGGTGACAAGATTGACTATATGCTCGAATTACGCGCTTCCAACAACGACCGCGTCTTTGACTACGTGGAAAGATATCCCAATGCCAAGTTCTTTGAGGGCAAACGCCCTTGGGAAGTGCCGGTCGATGTCGCTCTTCCTTGTGCCATCCAAAACGAATTGGACGTGGAAGATGCACGCAACCTGATCAAAAATGGATGCCTCTGCGTCAGCGAAGGTGCAAATATGCCCTGTACCCCGGAAGCTATTGAAGTATTCCAGAATGCCAAGATCCTCTATGGTCCCGGTAAGGCAGCCAATGCCGGCGGCGTATCCACCTCCGGGTTGGAAATGACTCAGAATAGCATGCGACTCAATTGGTCACGTGAGGAAGTGGACGGCAAACTCCACCAGATCATGATCAATATCCATGAATCTTGCCGCAGGTATGGCTCCGATGGAGACGGTTACATAAACTACGTCAAAGGCGCTAACATCGCCGGATTTATCAAAGTAGCCAACGCAATGCTGGATCAGGGGCTTGTATAACACCCAAATAAAGACCGTTGAATCATTCATTGAATTGACTTAAACTTATC
>CAYZZE010000109.1:0-6751 GCA_964482845.1 uncultured Candidatus Cloacimonadota bacterium | reverse complement strand
TTATGTGCAATGGTCTCAAGTAGGTAAAACATCATATTTCGGATTTGTAGAGAAAAGCAAATCCCAATAGAGTAAAAAAGGCATTGGGTGCCCAGGCAGCGAGAACGGGCGGCAGGATGGCGTTGTAACCCAAACTCTGGCTGACGCGCATTACGATCAGGTACAGGAAGCAAACGAGCAGACCAAGCATGAAGATCCAACCCCGGCCTTTGCTGCGGGTATTGCTGGTGGCAATGGGCAGGAAGAAGAAGATAACGATCAGATTGGTCAGGGGAAAGGAAAGTTTGATATGCAGATCAACGATCTCACGGCTGGCATCGTCGCCGAGTTTTTCCAAACTCCGGATATAATCGCGCAGTTCCATGAAACTGAGGGCAAGTGTTTTTTTGGTGATCCGGACAAAATCGCGTGGACGCACATCCAATTCCGGGACGACGATATTGGGATGATATTGCCAAGAAGTTTGAATTCCATCTGCGAATTCTCTAATCTCACAATCCTGCAGTAGCCATTGATCATCCTGCCAGATCGCTGAAGAGGCGGTGATCTTTTTGCATATTTCCCCGGACTGAAAATCGAGTTTGGTGATATCAATGATGCGCATGGTATTCTTATAACCGTCAAAGAAGCCGATAAAGAAGAACTTATTGTCCGATCCTTGGAAATGGACTCGCGCTTTGAGCATTTGGTCATCGGGCTGTTCGCCTTTGATCTGGACACGGAAGACATAATCCCTTTGTGATTCGGCAAAGGGGAGCAGATACTCTCCCACCAAGCCTATACCGATACTGATGATCAAACCGATCACGAATAGCGGCAGCATAGCCCGCTTGATGCTCACTCCGGCAGCGCGGATAGCCACGCTTTCGTTATGTTTGGACAGCCCATTCATCATAAAAAGACCGGTGAGCAAAACCGTCACCGGCGACGTAAGCACTAAAAGATATGGGAGACGCAGGAGATAATACATCGTCGCTTGCTGGAAGTTTGCGTTATTCCGCAGAAGACGGGGAAGATGATCAACGATATCAATGACAATAAAGACGACAGCAAAGGAGAAAAAGATGATCAGATAGGTCTTCAGAAATTCGCGGATGATGTATTTATCGAGGATACGCATGATCTGACCTTTAATGCAGCACTTCGTCCGGGATATCCGTCTTACTCACTTTCAGGTGGGAAATTCGCCAACTGAGACGGTGCAGGTCGATGATCCGTTTTTCATAAATGGAGGCAATGATCAGGACAATCGTCAGGGCAAGGAAAACGAAATTGGACATCCACATGGCAATAAAGGGTGACATATATCCCCGGTCAGCAATTTGTTCACCCGCATTGAGCGCTACATAATAGATCAGGAAAATGAGCGCAGAAACGGAAAAAGCCATGCCGATCCCGCTGCTACGGGTCATCAATCCCAGCGGGATGCCAATCAGGACAAAGATGATCACGGCAAAGGAGAGAGCGAATTTCTTGTGATATTCCACCTGCAAGGAACGGATGCTGATGTCCAGTTCCTTGATCCGGTCATCGCTGATCTGTTTCATTACGAGAAATCTTCGGCGTTCGGAATCGTTGCCTGTGCCCAGTGCGTGCAAGCGTTGGGCGAGATTATCGCTCTCGATCCGGTGTTTGGCGAGTTCAGTTTTATTTTGGCGAATGTCGGAGAGTAATTGATGGATGCTCATTTCCCGGTCGCTTCGGTATCCGGTCTCAAAGGTATCCAATGTTGCTCCCAAATTGCGCAGGTTTATCACATACGAATCAAATTCGCGCACCTGATACTTGTCCTTTTCCTTTTCATCGCGGACATGCATCTCGCCTTGATTTAGGGTGATCTGCATACTATTGCCCTTGTCCATCTGGATGATGTGACCGCTTTTGGCGATAACGGTCTGCGGGAAACGGGTCTGCGAGCGGTCATAGATCAGGATGTCGCGCAATTCGGATTCGTTGTTTTCACGGACGAATACGGTATAATCCATCAGGTGGGTGTATTCACCCGCTTTGATGGCAGTCATCGGCTTATAATAGGCGATCCTGACCATCAGGTTCTTGAGTTTGTGATTGGACTCGGGTAAAAACCAGTGATTGAAGTAGATCATCAATCCGGTCAGGGCAAAAGCGACGATCAGCAGAGGCGTGATCATGCGATAAACGTTGATACCGCCGGATTTCATGGCGAGTACCTCTCGATCCACCGTCATCCTGCCAAAGGCAAGGATGGTAGCAACCAAGACCGCCATTGGAATCGATAACGCCAGCATAAAAGGTAGTGATAGCGCAAACAGATTCACTATCGTGCCGATGTCCAGTTTCTTCTCTATGATGGTATTGAGCAGATCAATGATCCGATCGGTCAAAAGTATAAAGGTAACCACCGCCAGTGCGATCATAAAAGGCGCCAGATGCTCCTTGAGGATGTAACGCTTGAGGATGCCCATCCTATCTGATCATCTCCAATACGGTGGCTTCGTCGATGATCCTGATGCTGGCGATCTGTCTTGCTTTGTCCAGTTTGGAGCCCGCATTCTCGCCAACGATCAGATAATCGAGATTCTTGCTGACCGCACCGATGATTTTGCCGCCATGGCGGATGATGAGGTTTTCCATATCCTTGCGTTGGTAATTGGGCAAGGTGCCGGTGATCAAAAAAGTCATGTTATTTAACTTGTTGCTTTCTTTGTTGGTTACATATACGAGATTCAAGCCGATCTTTCTCAAATTATCTATAAGCGATATATTATCATCATTATGCATATACTCGTATATGGAGTGGGCGATCTTGATACCGATATCCGGTATTTTAAGCAGTTCCTCTACGCTGGTTTTGAGAAGTTCATCGATATTGCCCACCGATTCGGCAACGGTGCGGGCGGTTTTGTCACCGACGAATCTGATCCCCAGGGCATATAGGACCCGATCAAATCCCTGCGCCTTGGATTGTTCGATCGCTGCTCTGAGGTTTTCGGCGGACTTATCGCCCAAACGTTCCATATTGGCGATCCGCTCGAAATCAAGAGAGTAAATATCCTGGATCTTGGTGATGAGACTTTCTTCGATAAATCGGGCGATCAAACTTTCTCCCAGCCCGCTGATATCCATGGCGGAACGCGAGCACCAATGTTCGATCCGGCGTTGTATCTGGGCAGGGCAATTGCCGTTCGGGCAGTATTGGATAGCGCCTTCAGCGTCCTTGAACAGATTACTCCGGCATACGGGACACTGGGTGGGAAAGATGATCGGTTTGGCATTAGGAGGTCTTTGCTGCCTGTTTATACTGATGATCTTGGGGATGATCTCGCCGGATTTGACTATGATCACGCTGTCACCGGTATGCAGATCAAGCCGGTTGATCTCTTCTTCGTTATGTAGTGTGCAGCGCGAAACGGTGGACCCGGAGATCGACACCGGCTCCAGTATGGCAACAGGCGTGACCGCCCCGGTTCTTCCGACCTGGAAGATCACATCCCCAAGTTGTGTTTCTTTCGCTGGTGGTTTGAATTTGAATGCAATAGCCCATTTGGGGCTTTTATTGGTGTAGCCCAGTTCTTGCTGGAGCGCAAGTCCGTTTACTTTTACCACGATGCCGTCAATGTCGTAAGGCAATGAATACCGGTGTGCTTCCCAGTAATCGCAATAACCCGTCAATTCCTCCCATGAGCTGATCAAACGGTATTCGTCGGACACCGGGAGTCCTAAGTCCCGGAGGAAAACAAGTATGTTTTGGTGTGATAGGAAGTTTTGCTCCATGCAGTAGCCAATACCATACAGTGAAATGGATAGTTTTCTTCGGGCAACCTCTTCCCTATCCTTGAGTTTGATCGTCCCGGCAGCAGCATTGCGTGGATTGGCAAAGACCTTTTCGCCATCCTCCCGGCGTTGCTCATTGATCCGTAGAAACTCTTCCAGTGGGAGATATATCTCGCCTCTGATCTCTATTTCTCCGGGGTATGGTATCTGCTGCGGGATGATTTGGATGGTTTTCACATTGGGGGTGACTACTTCTCCTTCATAGCCATCCCCACGGGTCGTGGCGTATTGTAAAACTCCCTCCTGATAAAAAAGATTGATGCTGAAGCCATCGAATTTATGTTCCACGACCAGTTCCGGAAAAGAGCCGGTCACTTGTGAGATGCGATTGATCCACGCCTTTACTTCATCCATCGAATAAGCGTTATCCAAACTATACATGCGTTGCTTGTGCGCAATGACGGGCGCACCTTTTTGGAGGTCGCTGCCCACTTGCTGCAAGGGGGTATCAGCGTTCCCACTTTGATCGTATTGGGCTTCCAGTTCTTTGAGACGCATAACCATCCGGTCATATTCATAGTCGCTGATAACGGGATTGACTAATTCGAAATACAGAACGTTATGCCTGCGTATCTCTTTGCGCAAACGTTCGATCTCGAGTTTCGATTGGTCATCCATCATGATCTAACCGAGTTCGTAGAACTCCGGACGGCGGTCAGCAAAGGCATTGTTCAATTCGGTCACGGTCTTATCATTGGCGATTTCCGGGTCAATGTCAATTGTCAGCCAGTTTTCCTCTTGTTCATTTAACTGGCCAAGGATTTCGCCCTTGGTATTCAAGATCTGGCTCATTCCGGTGAAGGTCTCGCCAAATTTGCCATTGAGCTCTTTTCCGATGCGATTGGCGGTGATCGAAAACACGCGGTTTTCCAGGGAACGGATGGTCATGGCACGCTGACACCAAGGCAGCACCAGATTCGCCGGGTGGCAGATGATCTGGGCGCCTTTGAGGGCAAGCGTCCGCATTGCTTCGGGGAACTGCCAGTCAAAGCAGATCATCATCCCTATCCTGACACCGTTCTTTGCCTCATAAACGGAAAATTTTCCATCGCCCGGGGAGAAGATCAGTTTTTCCCGGTTGAAGAGATGGATCTTGCGGTAGATATGGACAGAGCCATCAGGATTGATCAGGGCACTGGAATTGTACACCTTGTCCGCATCCCGTTCAGCGAAACCAAAGACGAGGGAGCAATTACGCTCCTGGGCAAATTCTTTCATTTCCACGATACACAAACTATCGGTAGGTGATTCGCTTACCTGGTACAACTCGTCTGAATTGGTGAAGACATAACCGGTGGTGCAGAGTTCGGGATAGACGATAAGATCGGCATTAGTCCTTTCTCCAAGTTCCTGCATCCGGTCCAGGTTGTAATCCATTTCCTTGAGCCGGGGGGCAAATTGTACAAGCGCCACGCGAAACATTACTGACTCCTTACACTGTGTAAAAGTGGTTTCATACAACGTCCCATCACGTTGTGAACTTTGCAGATGGTCAAGCCGTAATTGGTAATGGGAACCTTGCGCCGTTCTGCTTCCCGGATGCGTTGATTGAATTCCATGGCGTTGATCATGCATCCGCCGCAATGGATGATCAGAGCAAAGTCCTCCAGTTTTTCCGGAAAATCATGTCCGGAATAAACTTCGAATATGAGTTCCTTTCCGGTATGCTTCTTTAGCCAGGCAGGAAGTTTGTTGCGTCCGATATCATCGCTTTCCACGTGGTGTGAACATGCCTCGGCGATCAGTATCCGGTCTCCATCCCGCAGAGTGTCAATGTGATTTGTCCCGCTATATAAAGTTTCCAATTCGCCCTTATATCGGGCAAAGAGGATGGAAAAGGTAGTGAGTCCGATCTCATCAGGAACAATGGATGCTACGGTCTCGATTGCCTGGGAATCGGTAATGGCAAGTTTGGGAGTTTGCTTGGGCATACGGATGGCAGCGGCAAGTTCGGGCACCTGGACGACAGTGACGATGGCGTTATGATCCAAAAGGTCACGCAATACCTGTACTTGGGGCAGGATCAATCTGCCTTTGGGAGCGGAAAGATCGATGGGGGTAACAAGTATGACATGATCACCGGCAGAGACAATATCGCCCAATAGGATCTTATTTTTCTTGAGGTGAACAGGAGCCATCTGGATGATCATGGCCTTACAGCGATCTATACCTTCACCCCTTGTGGCGGAGACGTTGCACCAAGGAATGCTGAACTGCCGGCAGAGATCGATGTTTGCCTGCAAAACAGAGGCGATATCGCATTTATTGAACACCATTAAAAGCGGGATTTTCATGTCCTGGAGACGCTTGATCAAATTGATCTCAGATTCGCTGAGCGGTGAATTGGGATTAAGAAACAGCGCAAGATCGGTTCGGTAAAGGACCTTATTTGTCGCCTGTACCCGCTTTTCACCCAGTTCACCAATATCATCGATCCCGCCGGTATCATAGAAGGTTACTGGTCCGATGGGGATCAATTCATAACGCTTATCCACCGGATCGGTAGTCGTGCCAGGAGTGTCGGACACAATGGCGATTTCCTGTCCGGTAAGGGCATTTATCAAACTGGATTTACCGCTGTTCCGGATTCCCAGTAAGGTTATGATCATTCTTTCGCCTCGCGGTGTGGAACTCATATATCATCATCCTATGTCGATCTATGTCTCGTGGTCATATTTGGAAATTAGGGCTGGATTGTCAACTTCAATTTCCAAGTATTGGCAGCGAAGGGCTTATTCACATATCAAGAGTGTTGCACATACTGGAATCACCATATTTTGAGACCCTGAAAAAACAATATCGTCTCTCCTTCCAGTGCTGTTAGTAATAACTAAGAATTATGCCTGTCAGATAGTTTGGATACTCGGTGAGTCAACCGCTCTAATTTACTCAGCGGTCTCAAGAAGGTTTAGATTCGAGCGGAATAGTGCTTTCTCCT
>CAYZZE010000108.1:0-6811 GCA_964482845.1 uncultured Candidatus Cloacimonadota bacterium | reverse complement strand
ATCTCATCGAGATTGACGCCGGTGCAGATCAGGGCTTTATATCTCTTGTGTTGCGAATATCTGAAAAAACACATTCTGACATACCCTAAAAAAGACCGTTGAATAATCAGCAACACCGGATTTATCCGGTTGTTGTACCGGATTTATCCGGCACCCAGCACGTTTGCCCAGATGTCATAAACAAATGTCATACAAGCATATAGATTTTACCATGCACCGACTGAAGTCAGTGCAACGACCGGCGGAAGCCGGTGATACCCCTATGTGCAACGGTCTTCGATAGTCCTGGAGATGAAGTATTTCTATTCCTTGATCCGCCATATTATTCAGCCACTAAATCTTTATTGTATGGTAGAAATGGTAACCTACATCGAAGTTTTGATCACGAGAGGTTTGCCAATTCAATGCGGAACTGCAGCCACAAATGGCTGGTCACCTACGATGACTCGACATATATTAGAGAGTTGTTTCCATTCGCACATATACACGAGTGGAAACTAATGTATGGCATGAATAATGTGGGCAAATCAACGACCCGCGCAGGTTGTGAACTATTTATATCTAATTACGATGTTGATGAGCAATCCGATCACATAGTTGTTTCTCCTCACTTTGGTTGTCAACTAAAATCAGGAAATACCACGAGCGATCCCCTGCTTCCTCCCTGCTTCATAACCTTAGTATAACCTTACGGTCGTAAGGTTATACTAAGGTTATACTAAGGTTATCAAGCAAGGAGGACAGTGTTCAGCCAGCACTCTGATCCATTCATTGGTCTTTCGATTCCAGGTCAGGATTGTCCCGATATCCTCCTGAGTGTACGGGAAGATCCCGGGAGAAACTCGACAGGCAATTGGACAAAAAGTTCGGGAGCAAAGGCAGGGGGATAGATCCGCCGGAGATGAGAAGGGGTTTATTGATCACGCAGTTTTTTGCTCTGGGCGGTGGATTCCCTCAGGTAAAGCGGTTCCATATCCGCCAGCAGGTTCAGGTCAAATTCCATTGCTTGGGTCTGAAGCGATTGGAGGACAAAGAGCATAGATGCCCTGATTCTTCCCTGGTGGGGCATGGCGGTCTGATGCTTAATACCTCTTTCGTCAAGGAGGAGAGATAGAATCGCCGCAGCCGATCCCGTGAGATAAAACTCGCCGGAAGGCGGATCTGGGATGTCTTTTGGTGTGCAGACCATTGGCGGGATAAGGACATTCAGGTGTTGATCATACATCGCCAGATAGACCTCTTTCATTTTGGCGTCGAGGACACTGAGGATATTTCTGCCGCAGCCGTGGAGATTGACCGCGGTCAGTTCCAGGGAATTGAAGGCAATTACCGGGATCTTAAGCCCGTAGGCAATACCCTTGGCGCTCGCCATCCCGATCCGTAAGCCGGTGAATGAACCCGGTCCATGACATAGGAAAATGACGGCGAGGTCGTTTTTATCGACCTTAGAGAAGCGTAGTGCATGATCGATCTGGGGCATCAGCGTTTCGGAATGGGTCACGCTGATCTGGAAAAACGATTCATAGATCAGCTCCCCTTCACGCATCAGCGCAACGGAGCCATAGTTTTGCGAACTATCAATGGCGAGGAATGTCACAGCGCTCTAATAGCCCTTACTGATCCATTCGTCATAACGTTTTTCAAAGAGGAGTTTGTGTTGCGCTTCTTCGGCAACCAGGCGGCGGAATAAATTGGAGATCTCAGGATCGGGAAATTTGATGCTCATATCGGAGTAGAGTTTTACCGATGCTTCCTCACGTTTCATGGCTTTGATCAGGATATTCTGATAGGTCATGTCCAATTTGTCGGCATCGACGGTGAGGTATTCGCTGATCCGGAGATTGGGGATCTTTTTGATGTCTTCGTCTCGGACGCCTTTCTTGCGGATGTTTTCGATCACGGCGATATGCCCCATCTCCATCGCTTCCAGTTCCTGTAGCATCTTCTTCTGATCGTGGAATTTCGTCTCGTTTTGCAGGTCTGTATAAAATTGCACTGCTTCGCGTTCCCGCTGAAGGGCAAAGTCGAGGATCTCGTTGTATTCTTGAACGGTCATTTAAATCTCTCCTCAGAAAGCTGCCGGAACCGGTAAGCCCGGTTCCGGCAATTGGTGGCCATATTAGTCCAGCGGTTCAAACAAATCTTTGCCGACACCGCATTCCGGACAGACAAAATCATCTGGCTGGTCTTCGAAGGCGACGTTATCTTGTTCATCGGGATCATAGATCCAGCCACATGCCATGCATTGCCATTTTTGCATTGTTCCTCCCGTTAGTAGGTCTCATTGAAGAGTTCAAAATATGACTGGGGATGCAGACAGCAGGGGCAGAGATTGGGGGCTTCGGTAGATTCGTGGATGTATCCGCAATTGATACATTTCCAGAATACCTTGTCATCTCTCTTGAATACCTGCATGTTCTTGATGTTTTCATACAGTTTGCGGTAGCGTTTCTCGTGTTCCTTTTCCACTTTGGCGACGAGGCGGAAGGTATTGGCGATCTCGCGATAGCCCTCTTCCTCCGCTATTTCGGCAAACATCGGATAGAGTTCTGTCCATTCCTCTTTCTCGCCTTTGGCGGCATATTCGAGGTTTTTGAGCGTGTCGTCGGCACTCCAGCCAACGGGATAGGATGCCATGATACTGATCATCTCGCCTTCAATGCCGTTTTTGAGCAGGTGTTTGAAGAATAGTTTGGCGTGTTCCTTTTCGTTTTCAGCGGTTTCCATGAAGATGTTGCAGATCTGCTCATATCCTTGTTTTTTGGCAGTTTTTGCCGCATAGGTGTAACGCATACGTGCCTGGGATTCGCCGGCAAATGATTTCATCAAGTTTTCTGCGGTTCGGGTTTCTTTGAATGACATCTATTTCCTCCTTGTCAGTTTTTCCATAGTCCGTGCAGATTGCAGTATTCTCGGGCATAGAGAATGTCTTTTGCTTTGACCGGAAACACCGCTACGGGCGCTTCTCCCGGTGAGAGTTCGTGGCGCAAGACCTGTTTTTCGGTCATGACCTCGATCATGACGATATAGTGTTTCTCCTCCATGGGATGGGGGATGGAGCCGACTTTGACCTTGATGCTGTCACCCAAGTCTTCGATTTCGGGCACATGTTTTTCCTTGGCGGCATCGACGGAGTTTTCCTTTAGCAGGTTCATCGGCTCACCACAACAGACCAATGCGTCGGCTTTGGCATACAGCACCTCCACGACGTTTCCGCAGATGGCGCAATGATATATCTGGCGTTGTTCTATCATTCTTACCTCCAGTAAAATATGATTCGCGTCAAGGGTATTCGGGGGTGATTCTTTTGTCAACTTAATTTTGGTGGAGGGCAGCTTTAAAATTTTGCTTGCCAGAAACGGCAAATCTGATTTCCATGCACTTAAGTAACTAAAACCAGAAAGGATTTTTGCCATGAAACGCTCTTTTCTCTTGTGTCTCATCGCTATCGTGTTAGCCGGCTGTATCCAATATGATGAGGAATTGTGGCTGAACCGCGATGGCTCAGGCAGGGCAAAGATCCGCATAGTACACCGGTCAAGTTATGCCAATACACAGGAGATCACCCGCAAAGCAACCCTGCCCGGCATCCATCTGATCAATTATGAAGTCCGAAAATCCGATGGCAACGTTATCTACAATATCTATTTCAAATTTGACAGCATCGAAGCATTCAACAATATCAACGACCGTGTCAGCAACGTTGATTTTTGGGGTAAAATCACGCTAAACAAGGGGAAAGACCGCGACATCCGTTTTCAAAGGCGCATCTCGCTGGGAAGTTTGGACGATGAATATGTCGATGACGATATCCTCGAATCGATCTTTCGTAAACATGTGACCGAGGACTACCGCTGGACATACAAGATCCACGTTCCATGGCAGATAGTAGATTCCGATGCCGAACCGGAAAACCAGGATCACACCGGCAAAGCCGTCACTTGGACATATGACACTGATCACATCTGGAACAAGAGCGTAACGATGTCGGCCACGATGCGCAAGGAACTACCCTACCTAGTCTATATCCTTGCCGGACTGGGTTTGATCGTTATCGCCTTTAGCATTTACTGGCTGCTGAGTATCAAACGCCGGTCACACTTCCTGCAGTGGATCCAACAACGCCACAGACACAAGGACTGATTCTTTTCCGCCATCTCTATCCCCTTCCGGGATAACACCTGCCGGATCAAGCAGTGGCTCTGCGAGAGCGAAAAAACACTTGACCGATAACAGCTTCGGATTTGAAGTGAAAACATTATGTTTGGAGTATGTGAATGAAGATCCATTTTCGAGACGTCCAGAGCGGCAGCGTGGAAGCGCGTGCCGTGATTGAGATCGCTGAGGGTGTGATGCTCAATGAAGTGACGATCCTCAATATCGAGGATGAAATCGTCATTGAATTTCCCAAAAAGAGTTTCCAGGGCAGGGGACAACGCACCATTTACCTTGATATTATCACCTTCGAGGACAATGACAAGCGCATTATCTGGGAACTGGAGATCAAAGACGCCTACCGTGAATGGCGCAAAACCAACAAAAAAGTTCTGATTTACGAAAACAAATAACCATGGAGGTTCAGTATGATTAGCGATCTAAGCGAGATTCTCTCTGCTGCTGTCAAAGGGATGAAGCGTTCTGCAATCCGTGAACTGCTCAAGTTTTTAGGACAACCCGGGCTCATCTCCTTTTCCGGCGGTTTTCCAGCGCCCCAATCATTCCCCGTGGAAGAATTGAAAGAGATCATTAGCGAAGTGATGGAAACCGAAGCAACCTATGCCTTGCAATATGGAGCCACGGAAGGTGACACGCTGCTTCGCACCATGCTCGTGGAACGTTATAAATCCATGGGGATGGATCTCTCCTTGGAAAATCTGATCATCACCACCGCTTCCCAGCAGGGACTGGATCTGATCGCCAAAATGTTCATCAATCGCGGCGATCCTGTCATTGTCGGATTGCCGTCATATCTTGGTGGATTGAGTGCTTTTAATAGCTATGGGGCAAATATGATCGGCGTGCCCCTGAACGAGGATGGCGAAGATCCCAATTTTATCGAAGACCACCTCAAAAACCTCAAGGCACAGGGTAAAAAACCCAAGTTTATCTACATCATCCCAGATTTCCAGAACCCCGCAGGCATAACCATGAGCGAGAAACGCCGCCTCGAGATCATCGCCCTGGCGCATAAATACGATGTTCTCATCGTCGAAGACAGCCCCTACCGTGAATTGCGCTTCGAAGGCGAACACCAACGTACCATGTATGAACTCGACGGTACCGGTCACGTTATCCTGCTTGGCACCTTCTCCAAGATCTTTTGTCCCGGTTTCCGCATCGGATGGGTGGTCGGACATCCGGATGTCCTGGACAAGATCGTCGTGGCCAAACAAGCCACCGATCTGTGCACTCCGCCATTTACCCAGCGCATCGCTGCCCGCTATATGGAAAAAGGTTACCTTACCCCCAAAATTGCCCAGATCGCTGATATGTATAGGGAAAAACGCAACGTGATGCTGAAGGCGATGGAAGATTATATGCCGGATGGTATCACCTGGACAAAGCCCCTCGGGGGCCTCTTCCTCATGCTCAAAGGACCTGAAACACTGGATTCCGGGAAGATCATGTTCGATTGCGTAAAGGAAGCAAATGTCGCCTACGTAGCAGGTGATTCATTCTTCTGTAACGGCAAGGGACAAAACACCATGCGCATCAATTTCTCCTACGAAACCATCGAAAAGAACCGCGAAGGAGTCAAACGCCTCGCCGAATTCCTCAAAAAACACGTCTGAGCCAAAGATCATTCGCAAGCCGGATCTTTCTCCGGGGGATCCGGCTTGGGGCATAAACCCTGATTTTTGCACAGTAATACGGACAAAGAGATTGGTCTGTCTGACGGCAGTAGTATGAACTATCCGTATTATCCCCAAAACCTCCGGCAACGACCAAAGATTGAGAACATGAACAATCAATATCGTCTTTCATTCCGGAGCAGACTGTGATGACCACGGATTTTATCTGACAGATGGTTTGTATTGCCTTAGAGCCAACCGCTCGGAGTTATTCGACATTCTTAAGAAGGTTTCGATTCAATCGGACTGCCGTTTCCGCTGTTGTTCCCCTTGCTTGAAAACCTTACTAATCTTTCCTACACCTAACTAATCTTTCCTACACCTAAGTGCTTGAAAAATGGAGAGTCGATCCACTGAGAACAGCCTGTATCTCACTATGAAGTTTTGCGATACCCTTTTAGAGCAAATATGGATTTATCCATCTCTTCTATTTCATCTTCGTACCAGTGTCTGTTCATGAAC
Organism: uncultured Candidatus Cloacimonadota bacterium; assembly: GCA_964482845.1. Lineage (GTDB taxonomy): Bacteria > Cloacimonadota > Cloacimonadia > Cloacimonadales > Cloacimonadaceae > VGPI01. Next base: position 497 of record CAYZZE010000108.1, on the reverse strand, counting down.
TGCCTCAAAACCGAGTCATAGTTTTGCAGGAGCAGGTTAACGTCTTTATAGCCAAGAGATAAGGCATACCGAAGCAGGCGTTTCGCATTGTTGATGAATACCACTGAGCAGAAGATATCCAGCCAGTTCTCCTCCATCTCGGAGTAGAACTCAATCATGAGCTGTTCAGTACTTTTTGATGGATAGTCATACTTCAGTGAGCAGAACATTGCATAGAATACGCACCTGATTGTAAGGTCGGCGACTTGTGGAGCGTATTTGGACGACTTGCTTTGATCATAGCCGAAGTATTGTTTGAGATCCTTGAAAACAACTTCGATTGACCAGCGGCGCAGATAAATGCTGAGGATGTTCATCTCATCGAGATTGACGTCGGTGCAGATCAGGGCTTTATATCTCTTGTGTTGCGAATATCTGAAAAAACACATTCTGACATACCCTAAAATGGTCTGCAATTCGGGTTGGCTTGATGATTGTTTGTCCAGAACGGCGACCAC
>CAYZZE010000107.1:0-6890 GCA_964482845.1 uncultured Candidatus Cloacimonadota bacterium | reverse complement strand
GTGCTAGTGACAAAAAAAATAAGGCACGGGGTGTCAACTATTTTAGGACTTGACAATCCTTGGGCAAGGCCAAAGTCCATTGAAAGACCGTTGCACATAGGGGTATCACCGGCTGAAGCCGGTGATACCCCTATGTGCAGCGGTCTATCTCAATACTCTGTGAGCTTATTATGTGCAATGGTCTCTTGGTACAAATCAGGATAAGCAACGATCAGAGCGGATGGGATAAGGATCCATTGGGCATGATCCGTCGCCGGACGCGCGATCCGGGATCCTATTCTACGGAATAAAAAACGGAGGGCAAGGATCACCCTCCGCAGTTTAGAAGTATCTTATTCGGTTTATTCGGTGGCTGCCGGAGGCGTAAAGGTGCGCGTCGCCAGTTCGCGATCCAGCATCAGTATGCCATGAACATTATCTTTGATCATAGCCAGTTGTTTGAGTAATTTGTCGGCGCTGGCTTCTTCCTCAACCTGCTCGTCCACATACCATTGGAGGAAGCTTCTGGCGGCGTGGTCGTTGACGGAGATCGCCAGATCCATCAGTTTATTGATGTTATCAGTGATGAATTGTTCGTGCTTGAGGGTCATTGCGAAAGCGATCGGCGGGTTGTCGAATTCGGATGGCGGTTTATCGATCTGTTCCAGGATGACCTGGCCGCCGCGTTCGATGACGTAGTGGTAGAATTTCATGGCGTGAAAGCGTTCTTCCTGGCTCTGGACGTACATCCAATTGGCAAAGCCATCGAGATTTTGCTCGGCGAACCAGGCGCTCATCGCCAGGTAGAGGTATTCGGAATACAATTCGCGGTTGATCTGGGCATTGATTGCATCTTGCATTTGTTTGTTGATCATGATATCTCCTGTAATTTCTTTACATTTAGTTCAATTTGTTTGGTGATGCCTTTGAGGGTATCGGCATCGGGGATATACTGCACCTTGATCGGTTCCATCATCTCAAAGGCGCACTCCTTGGCATCGCCCAAGAGATGATTGAGCATGGGAATGCTTTGCCCGCCCCAGCCGTAGGAGCCGAAAGCGAGTCCGATCCGATTTTCGGGTGCCAGACCCTTGAGGTAATAGATAAAAGCGGCGACCGTGGGCAGGATGGAACTATTCAACGTGGGCGATCCGATGCAGATATAGCGGGCACTTATGACATCGCTCATGATATCCGAGATGTGATGGTTTTGGAGGTTTAGCATCCTGGTATGGATACCGAGGTTTTCAAAGCCGTTTTGGATGGCATAAGCGATCATCTCGGTGGACTTCCACATCGTATCATAGATGATCAGTGCACGGTCGGCATCGGATTCGTTGAAAGCCCAGGTGTGATACGCCTCCAGGATTTGCGGGATATGCTTTGTCCAGATCAGTCCATGACTGGGACAGATCATCTCAATCTCCAAGTCCGCCACTGCCGTCAGCACTTTCTGTACCTGTTGGGAATAGGGCAAAACGATATTGGCGTAATACTTCTTGGCTTCCTCCATCACGATGCTGAGTGGATAATCAGCAACCAGGCGTTCGGAAGATGCGATGTGCTGGCCGAAAGCGTCATTGGAAAAAAGGATCTTCTCATCGGGACAGTAAGTGACCATATTGTCGGGCCAGTGCACCATCGGGGTGGTGACGAAGAACAGGTTGCGGCGGCCGATATTGACCGTATCGCCGGTCTTGACCTCCTGAAAGTTCCAGTCCACTTTGTAATGCAGTTTGAGTCCTTTGATGCCATTGGCATTGGTAAAGATCTTGGCATTGGGCAAACGTTTCACGAGAAGCGGCATACCGCCGGAATGATCCATCTCCACATGGTTTTGGATGAGAAAGTCGATGCGGGCAGGATCGATGATCTCACTGATCCGCTCGATCATCTCGTCAAAGAGATAATGCTTGACGTTGTCGATCAGCGTGATCTTCTCGTCGATGATCAGATAGGCGTTGTAGGTCGAGCCACGCTGGGTTAGGTAACCGTGGAAGTTACGCAGATCCCAGTCGATACCGCCCACCCACCAGATGTTATCTCTCAGTTTTACTGCTTTCATCTATGATTCTCCATTGCCGTATTCCAGTGCAAACTGGAATCCGGATTTGTTAGTGGTTGTTCTTACCGACAAGATATTCCGAATATTTGACGCCTGCAAAGAAAATCTTCAATGCTGGCAGCGTGGACAATAAAAAGACGAGCGCCCGGCTTGTCTGATCCTGGTGACCGGATGCCCTCTCGGGCAATGGCTTTTCTGATAGACCCGCAGGTAATTCTGGAATTCACCCGTTTTATCGTCAATGCGACGGAAATCCGAAATGCTGGTGCCGTTGAGTGCGATCGCCTCGCCAAGCACCTGCTTGGTCTCCTTTACGATGCGGCAAATTTCTGTGGACGACAAAGTAGAAGCCGGTCTTTCAGGACGTATCATGGCACGGTAAAGGATCTCACTGACGTAGATATTGCCGAGTCCGGCGACCACTTTCTGATCCAAGAGGAAGTTTTTTACGGGGGTCTTACTGGATTTGGCCTTGCCTCCCAGGTATGCAGCATCAAATTCATCATCCAATGGCTCCGATCCCAATTGCGGCAGGTATTTATCCACGCTCCCGCTACGGCAGAGCCAGATCTTACCAAAGGTACGCGGGTCGTTAAAAAGCACCAAGTCGTGTTCATCCAAGGTAATACTGGCGCGGATGTGTTTGAGTTCTGAAGCGGGATCAAAGGATCGCTCTTCTGATGCCTCATCCCCGCAATTTCTCTCTTTGCCCCGCCCGACAAAGATAAGTTTGCCGGTCATTCGTAAGTGAACAATCAGCGTCGTGTCATTCTCCAGATCCAGCAGGATATACTTGCCGCGCCGGCGAAAACCAATGAATCTGGCAGGAAAGGGAGAACAGGTGATCTCCGGATCAATAATGACGGTGCCCTCATAATGGCAGATGAGGGCGCTGAGCGATCTGCCTTTCAGTGTTTCGCTCAGTCCATTCAGAACGGTTTGTACTTCCGGTAGTTCCGGCATAATGAACTATAATCCTTTTTCATCGAGATACTTATGTATCCAATATGCGGTTTCGGCACTGTCTCCCACTGCCGTTGCCACCTGACCGGTGATTTTGCTTGTATGTCACCAGCCGCCCATACTCCATCGACATTCGTCCGGTGCAGGCGACCGGTGGTCCGGCAGCCGTTTTCCATCTCCAGTTGTCCTTCAAACAACTTAGCTCATGAACAGAAGTTTGGTTCTCAGATAAAGCTCCACCTCAGGATCGGACAAATCATACCAGCCCTGCTGCAACATCGCCCGAAACAGCTTAACCGGATCATAAGAATCCCTGCCTGCCCCCTGTGTCCTTTAGTGATCACGCGGCTCCAGGTATTTCTTTACCTTGTCCCGGGTTATCATCTCTTTGAACGCTATCAAAAAATGCCCTATCTGGTGCAGCCGGTTCTGGCTGTCGTAATCGGTCATGGTCATCTTATCTTGGCGCATGATATATCTCCTGTTTTTGGCAAGATGACAGTATGTGGTGCTATCTAAGTTGTCAAGAACATTTTACACCTTTACATAAATTGTCTTTCTGAACATACCACGACTCTTCTCTACCAGGTGCACCCACCTATGTGCAAAGGTCTTTTAATGACAGATAAATCCAGGAGATCCGATGATACTGAATAAGATTTGAAGAGCAAAAACATTACCTATGCAAAAATCAGACAGCGGAAGCACCAGTCCACCTGAATCTGAATCTTCTTATGACCCTTGTACAATTCAGATCGGTCGGCTCCACTGTAACATCCAAACTAACTGTCAGGCAAATTCCGTTATTGTTACAACCTGCGTTGGAATGGGAGACGATACTTATTTTTTCACGTTCCCGATACTTGGTGATTCCAGTATGTTCAATGCTCTTTGAATTGGGATGTGCTTTTTGAACAGTCTCGGCAGGTGCGTGATTTTTGCTTAATTATGGCTTGACAACATTGTCTCACCCAAAAACAGTGCGTCCGGCGATAGCGAAAAAACCAACAACCTATGATCGGGAAAATATATAAGGTTATGAACAAATTGTCGACATCATCCCTGAAACTGGGCATTGTAGCGGGTGGCCAGTTGGGCAAAATGCTCATTCAGGAAGCCAGTAAATGGGATATTGAGACATATGTGATGGACGTGGACTGTCACAGTCCCGCCTGCAGCATCGCTTCACATTTTGTGCGGGGCAGCCACCTTGATTATGAGTCGGTTTATGAGTTTGGCAAGCTGGTGGATATCCTCACCTACGAGATAGAGAGCATCAATGTGGACGCTCTCAAACGCCTGCAAGCTGAGGGAAGTAGCGTGATACCCGATCCAGCAATCCTGGAAGTCATCCAGGACAAGGGTCTGCAAAAAGATTTTTTTGCCGCCAACAACATCCCCACAGCAGATTATGCGCTGTATGGCTCCGCAGACGCTATCCGCCAACACGCGGCGTCAGGAGAATTCAGCTTTCCTTTTGTGCAGAAACTGAGGAAGGGCGGTTATGACGGAAGGGGCGTGGCTGTAATCGATGATACCTGTGGGCTGAACGGTTTATTGCCGGGAGCTTCTCTGGTGGAGCGGAAGGTAAGGGTGGAAAAAGAAGTGTCCATTATCGTGGCAAGGAATCTATCCGGTGAGATCAAGGCCTATCCGGCAGTGGAAATGGTGTTTGACTCGCAGGCAAACCTGGTGGTTATGCTGCTGTGCCCATCCTCCATCACGGCGGAGCAATCCGAAGAGATGACAGCTTACGCAGTTAGAATCATCGAATTGCTGAAACTTCAGGGACTGCTTGCAATCGAGTTCTTTATCGATTCTGAAGGCAACACGTTGGTGAACGAGATGGCACCGAGGCCTCATAACAGCGGACATCACACTATCGAAAGCATCCTGACTTCGCAGTTTGAACAGCACCTGAGGGCACTATTGAACTTGCCTCTGGGAAGCACGAAACTTTTGCACCCCTCGGTGATGATCAACATTCTGGGCTCAGAAGGGCATGAGGGGCCTGTAATGTATGAGGGTCTGGAGCAGACCATGGCCATCGAGGGAGTAAAGATCCATCTGTATGGTAAAAAGAAGACCCATCCATATCGTAAGATGGGTCATGTAACAATACTGGCATCAGATCTGGAAAGCGCTTTGGTAAAGGCGGAACAGGTGAAAACCATATTGAAGGTGAAATCATGGAAGGGAGATTAGTCAGCATCGTAATGGGATCGGATTCCGATCTGCCGATCATGCGGCAAGCCGCGGAGTTTCTGGACTTGCTGGGCATTGGCTATGAGATCGATATCGTTTCCGCGCACAGAACCCCGGACAAGCTCTTCGAGTTTGCCGGCAACGCTCATAAAAGAGGCATCAAGGTGATAATCGCCGGTGCCGGTGGAGCAGCTCACCTTCCGGGGATGATCGCCGCCATCTCGCCGTTGCCGGTGATCGGAGTTCCGGTGAAAGCCAGCGTCTCCATCGATGGTTGGGACTCCGTGTTATCCATTCTGCAAATGCCAGGTGGCATTCCCGTGGCAACAGTCGCCCTGAACGGAGCAAAAAACGCCGGCATCCTCGCTGCGCAGATTTTGTCCACCGCCGATGAATCCATCCAAGCTCAGATCATCCGCTATAAAAATGAGCTGAAAGAACAGGTCCTTGCCAAATCTGCGCAGATGCGAGTTTAGGGTATCCTTGCTGAAGAGAGTCTTGGACACACTGGCTTCGTTTGTCATAATGCTCTGTATCGGCGGAGTTTATGCATGGAGCATTGTTGCCGCGGAATTGATCGATAAGTTCAAGTTCACGGTATCCGAATCCCAGCTGATCTTCGGAACACTGATCGCTGTGTTCCCTATGACCATGATCATAATTGGCAGGTTCATCGGGCGGATGCGGTTTCGTGACTTGGGCTATATTGCCGGTATTTTGTTTTTTATGGGCTACTATCTGGCGGGGAAATCCCAGGGGAACTTCATCATCATATTGCTGGGTATTGGAGTTTTGGCAGGCATTGCCACCGGAACTGGCTATTGGCTGTCGTTAACCATGGCAGTTATGTCCTTCCCGAGCAGGAAAGGGCTGGTCACGGGGATCGTGATCGCAGGGTTTGGTCTGGGTGCCGTGCTGATGTCGGAAGTGTTTGAAATCATGCTCAAAAACGGCATAAGCATTCTGAGAATATTCGAACTCATCGGCATATCTTACGGCTTGGGCATCATCCTCTTTTCCAGTTTGATATTCTATCGAAAGCAGACGAATCCGGATGTGCAAAACACCGTGAAGACACGGGTGTTTATCCGATCGGCACTATTCATAAAACTGATTTTGGGCATATTCATGGGCACCTTCGCGGGGTTGTTTGTGATTGGCAGCTTAAAGATGATAGGTGCGCAAATCGGGATCGACAATCATTACCTTAATCTCGCGGTGGCGGTTTTTGCGATGTCCAACTTTCTGGGACGGTTGTTTTGGGGCTATATCAGCGATTACACCGGCGCAAATCTGGGTATTTTCCTGTCGCTGCTCACACAAGCAATTGCTATTTATGCGTTGACAATAATGGATATGAACAACGTCACCTTTCTGATCAATTCTGCCCTGATAGGCATGGCTTTCGGAGGAAACTTTGTGCTCTTCGCCAGAGAAACCTCCCAGACCTTTGGTATGGAAAACATCGGCAGCGTGTATCCATTTGTATTTCTGGGCTATGCCATTGCGGGAATATCCAGCCCCATGATCGGCGGCTTGATATATGATTTCACGGGCACATTCCTGTATTCGATCGTAATCGCCGGTACTATGAGTTTGGCGGGCAGTATGTTGTTCTTGCGGCAGTATTTACTCCAAAGGGGGATCGGTAGTGAAGGATAGCGTGCTGGCAGCCGCA
>CAYZZE010000106.1:0-7117 GCA_964482845.1 uncultured Candidatus Cloacimonadota bacterium | reverse complement strand
ACCTTAGTATAACCTTACGACCGTAAGGTTATACTAAGGTTACTGAGCAGGGAGGAAGTAGGGGCGGGGTCATTGATCCCGCCCTTGGGTAAGAAAGCGATCTCGTTGTTTAAGCGCTTAATCGCAGAACGCTTGATCCGCTAATTTGCTGATCATCAAGGTGTTACTTGAGCATCATCATCTTGATGACGCGGGTGATATTGCCAGATTTGATCCGGGCAAAATAGATGCCACTGGCCACACTGCGGTTGTTTTCGTCTCTTCCAGTCCAGCGGATGGTATGTAGTCCGGGCTTCAAGTAGCCATTATGCAGGGTTATAACTTTCTGTCCGCGGATGTTGTAGATATCGAGGCCAACAAAGTTCTCCCGGCTGATCAAGAATGAGATATTGGTCTCCGGATTGAAAGGATTGGGAAAGACGCGGAGGGACGAGATCTGTGGCTGGAGGGCTTCGGCATGGGATGTGGGGTAGTTAAAGACATTGATATGACCGGCATGGAGTCCGGCAGCATCAGGATTGAAAACAAACCAGGGATTGGCTGCGACGTTGTGTGTCTGATTGCCAATAGTGAGATAAACACTATAAAACTCAGGCAAATCATCGGTCAAGGCATTAAAATAGACTGGTTCAGCCGTAGGAATACTGAGTTCAAATTGCCATTGCTTCATTGTTTGGGTCGTACCGCTGAATCTGCCGGCGTAGTCCGTGTGCAGTTTTCTTTCCGTGAATAAACTATCCGCGGGAGCATTTCGGCTGATATAGAAATGGACTCCGGGTATTGGTTTATGGGGTGGCTGGGGTAGATCGAGCCGAAAATCATAGCCATCGGTGCTGATGGAATGGGCTCCGATGACCAGCCAATCGGTGTCGCTGCTATATTGCATGGCGGCGATGGGTAGTTTCCAAACCGGTGTTTGGGGTTGGACATTCGGTCCTGCATTATAGGGGATGAAGTTTATCCGGGTGAGCATCGGCGGCGTCCCGTAATACTTGAGCAGGAATGCCTCATAAGGATGAATGACGGAGGTCAATTGATATTCGCCATCGCGATAGACATATACGGCACGGGAGATCAACTGCTGGTGCAACATCTCGCTGAAGGTAAATTCGACATTATTGACCAGAAAGCGTAAGCCGCTGATATTGTGACTGCAGAGGTGGGGATTGGGGAGCAGATTCCAGCCGGGCATGATCTCAAACGAGATGCTTTCCTTCTGCACCGGCAGCAGCGACGACCAGGTATGGGGATCCGGATGATCGATCCAATAACCCTTGCTGAAGAGGAAGAAATCGAGTTCTTCATAAACCTCATGCTGGTTCAGGACATATCCTGCTGCACCATCGCCAAAGGCACCGGTGACGGTGACGGTCGAAAATGGAAGAGTATTGGCTCTCATCTTGAGACCGGGATCATTGTAGAACATGCTCATCTGCGGAACGATCCCAAACCGGAAGGGAGAATGGTATCTCGTCCTGATCCCATCGACAGCAATAACGTCAATGACCAGCCGGGCATTCTGGATGGCCGCATTGGTAGGGGTCTGGTAAACAAAACTACCGGCGGTTGAGGGAAGATGCCCAGCGACAAAAATGCTATCGGTATCGCTTTGGATCGAGAGATTGATGTGGTCGATGAGGAATGAATACTGCCTCGACCAATTGAAACTGATATTATCGCCGCCCTGATAGATCCGGTTCGGACTGCTGTTGATGGTAATACTGGGTTGCATATTGCCGTGGAATAATGTCATGCTGCGGACGTTGCTGTTGGAGACCGTGAATTGGTATCCGCCCTGGAGCAGGTTATGATATACCGCTCCGGTGCCGTCATAGAGATAGAGTTTTTCGGCACGGCTGTCAAAGGAATCATCCGCTTCGATGATCAGGGTCTGTCCGGTCAGGTCGCTGCGGGTCCGGATGTTCCAGGTCTTCATTTGCGAGTCAGGATCAAAGTATCCCTTATTTTCGCGATAGAGATTTGTCCCCTGTTGTCCCCAATCAGAACGCCAGAAAGCGATCCAGGTGTAATTGGAGCCGCTGGCTCCCGAGCGGGATTGGTCATAATATGCATCCTGCCCATCGGTGGCATAGAGATTGTTTGAGAATTCCACTGAATCTACGATGGCGCCGGTAAAATTTCGATAATAGAGTTTGTGGATGCGGCGGGGAGAACAGGAAGCGGGGAAATTGTGGTAGAATTCACCGCCCAAGGTGCTGACCATACCGATGCGGTAAGTGTAATGCTCGTTGTTGAGAACGCTGGTATCCGTCCATTGATAGGTATGTGATCCGCCTATGAGGGATGGAGTGTAAATGTAAGAATCGGAAAGAGCCCAGGGCGTGTCATCGGTCCTGCGGTAGATCTTGAATCCGGCGTTATTTACCTGTCCGCTCACATTCCAGTATAGGTCATTGTATCCGTCCCTGCCGATGGCATTGAAACTGGTGACATTAGCCGGAGCGGTGTGCCCGAAAACCTCATTGGAGAGGGCAGAATAACTGCCGTTCTTGTCCAGAGCGCGGATACGGAAGTAATAGGTCTGGGCGTTTTGCAGGTTGGTGACGTTGACCTGGGTCATCGCTTGCGAGGCAAGAATGTGATTCTGAGTGCGTGAGAAGATGGAGTAGTTATTGTTGCCGATCGGCTCGGTGGCATAGAGTATTTCATAGGTATGGAAATCATAGGCAGAACTCCTGGCCCATCTAAGAGTGATGTGGTTCAACGATTGACTCACCAGCGTCAGATTGGTCGGATCAGTAGGCGGTATGCCATCGTCCATGGCAAATAGATCATCCAAAAGATCTTCCAAATCGAGGATCCACCTCATATAATACTCGGCAAAACGGGTAAAATTGTTTTCCAGATCCCAGCGCCGTTCTACTTCGTCCCATCCATAGAACCACTTCAGATTATTCTCGGTCTGGTCGTAAGCATTCGGCAATTCATCCATCTCAATATGAAAAAAGGGCTCGTAAACGTCATAGTCCGTAAGCCCCTGCTGAGTGTAGAGCATTTGCTGGCTCAGAGAGTAACCGGGTAAACTGATCTGGTTATTTACCGGGTAAGAGTGATCACCATCGGCGAAGATAAACTCGTGGATGTTATAATAAACGGCATAAAAATCATTGAGATAGACATCAGAATGGATGCCGTAGGTATTGGCAGGGATCATTAGGTGATTGCCCTTGTTGATCAGGTCAAGTTTGAGGTCGGAGAGGTCACGGATCGGTAAATTGGGACAGAGGTTGTTGTTTCCAGCGGAGAGTTGGATATTGGCATGGCCTACGTGACGGTTCCAGTCATAAGAATGGATCTGAACGGACAATTCACGGATCCCGAATTGGCTGCGGATCAGATCTGCTCCTTTTTTATAGACGGTGTTGAAAGGGTGATTAGCAAAGCGAGTGGGATCGCTGATTGACTTTGCGTTGGTATAAGGAGGGATGTTTGTCCAGCGTACTTCTCTGCCTGCACCATTGATCATCAGGAACTTGGCATCCCAGGTCTGTAAGCCAAGATATCCCATGGCGGGGGTGGGAAAGTCGTCATTGGGATGAGGGACAGTGATGATGATGGGGCGGGTTCCATCCGGGTTGTAGATGAAAATGCCCCACCCGTTATTAAAGGCACCATGCTCATTATCATAGTCATCGATGGTGCCGTTGTCATCATAATTATCCCAGTTTACATGCTCCCTGATCATATAGTATGTTCTGCCGCTATCCGTGTCATTGAACTGCACAACCTCAAAAGGTAGGTTGTAGGAAACCAATAAATCCTGAGCCATCTGCCACTGATGCGCCAGGAAGGCATCAATTACATTCCCCCAATTGGTTGATTGGGCACTGGTGGGGATGGTAAAGTTGCCAAATCCGTTTGTTTGCCGATCCCAAGGGGCATAGAGATTGTAATTGGGAATGGCGATTCCCTCGGAGACATGGGATATCCAATAGTCATAAGCACTATTTGGCTCACGCCAGAAGAGAAAGTTTTTGAGTGATGCCGTCTCCACCACGATTGATGTCAAACTGCTCACGACCACCATCAGCAGTATAACGTTGATGATCTTGCGCATAACACCTCCTTGTCCGCTTGATTTGTCGGATGGTATCCAAATCCCACCAAATGACGGGAACTCAATCCGTCAAGTATATTCTGATCCCCTGTCCATCCTATTATTCATAAAGCACTTGAGCAGCGTATAACCCATGTCCTGCTTAAGTGCTTTAACAAATAGATGGCTGGTGGTGATGATCAGGATCTGCCGATCAAGATACCGCGTTTTACCGCAGTTATGTTTTGTCCCAGCAGGTCTGGGTTCTTGGCTTTGAGGAATGACTCCAGGTCTTCTTCTATGGTCTCATACTGCACCATGTCCGTAGCGCCGATGATGACACCGATGGCGAGCATATTGAGCACCCTCAAACTACCCAGTTCCTTTGATATCTCGGACATTGGGGCATTGATCTTGACGACATCGTCGCGTTTGATCCCGTGTGGGCACATGTCGGTATTAATGATGATCAATCCACCGGGACGGACATTGGGTCCAAACTTATCCAGCGAGGGCTGATTCAGCGCCACCAGGATATCCGACTGGCTGACGATCGGTGAGGCAATGGCGGTATCGGAGACGACGACGGAGACGTTTGCCGTTCCGCCGCGCATTTCAGGACCGTAGGAAGGTAGCCAGGAGACGTTTTTTCCTTCCTGCATAGCGGCTTGAGCGATGAATTTACCGATGGTTAGGACGCCTTGTCCTCCGAAACCGGCACAGATCATTTCTTTTTTCATTATTCCACCCCCTCGCCGCGATCGCGGAAACATCCTGTCTTAAAGAATGGCAGCATATTCTCTTTTGCCCAGTCACGTGCTTTGATTGGATCGATGCCCCAGTTTGTCGGACAGGTTGAGATCAGTTCCACAAAAGTAAAGCCGCGTTCCTCTTTGTTGTATCTGATCGCTTTTGCCACAGCTTTTCGGGCTTTGATAATATCTGCCGGACTAAGCAACGAGACGCGTTCGATATAATATGGCGACAACAATGTTGCCAGCAGTTCACACATCCGGATGGGGTGACCGATATCATCCACCTTGCGTCCATAGGGCGAGGTGGTGGTCTTCATTTCCGGCAGAGTGGTCGGAGCCATTTGACCTCCGGTCATGCCATAGATGGCGTTATTGACAAAGAATACGCTGATATGTTCGCCACGATTGGCAGCATGGATAATCTCGGCAGTACCGATTGCGGCGAGATCTCCATCGCCTTGATAAGTAAAGACATGCATATCGGGGCGGGCACGTTTGATACCTGTTGCGACAGCCGGTGCTCTGCCATGGGCTGCTTCTGCCATATCAAAATCAAAGAATTTGTAGGCAAAGACCGAACACCCAACGGGTGCGATACCGGTCATCACATTTCTCAGTTCGTTTTCATCCACCGCTTCCGCAATCAACCGGTGTGCCACGCCATGCAGGCATCCGGGACAGTAGTGAAACGGCGCTTTGGTCAGGGACAGGGGTCTGCTTGCTATGATCTCCATGGTTACCTCCCTCAAAAGCATTCCAGCAGTTTTTCTTTGATCTCTTCCGGAGTAAAGACGATACCGCCGACCTTGCCCCAGAACTTGACGTCGCATTTTCCGGCGACGGCGATCTTGACGTCGTCCAACATCTGACCTTTGTTCAATTCAAAGACATAGACCTGTTTGACGTTCTTGTGCAGAGCACGGGCGATACACTCATAAGGATAAGGCCACAAAGTGATGGGACGGATCATACCAACGCTTTTTCCTTCGGTTTTCAGATCGTTTACGGCTGATTTTACGATGCGGGAAGCAGTGCCAAAAGCCACACAGAGGATCTCGTTTTCCTCGCTGATGTTGTATTCTTCGCAGCGCACCTCGTTCTTCTCAATTTCTGCATACTTGACGAAGAGGTTGTTCACGTGTTTTTCCAAGTTTAGGGGATCGATCTCGAGGGAATTGATCTCATGATGATGCCGGTTTACACCATCTTCATTGGGACAGATGCACCAGTTCTCGTGTTGTTTGGCAAGTTCCTGGAGTTCTTCTTCGCTCTTTGCGGGGCGAAATTCCACTGGCTCCATCATCTGACCCAGCATGCCGTCTGAGAGTATGATAACGGGATTGCGGTATTTATCCGCCAGGTCGAGCGCATCGGCTGCCATATCGGCAAATTCCTGCACCGTGCTTGGTGCCAGAACGATCACCCGATAGTCGCCATGACCGCCGCCTTTGGTGGCTTGAAAATAGTCGCCTTGGGCTGGTTGGATGTCGCCCAATCCGGGACCGCCGCGCTGAACGTTGACGATCACGGCCGGCAATTGGGCTCCGGCGCAATAGGAGATCCCTTCCATCTTGAGCGATATGCCCGGCGAGGAAGAGGAGGTCATTACCCGTTTGCCCGCTCCGGAAGCGCCATAGACCATATTGATCGCCGCCACTTCGCTTTCCGCTTGGATAAACGTACCGCCCACCTTGGGCATCATCTTTGCCATATACTCGATCAATTCGCTCTGGGGGGTGATCGGATAGGCAAAATACAATCTGCATCCCGCACGAATTGCCGCTTCTGCCACGGCTTCGTTACCTTTCATCAGTACTTTACTCATTTTACCCTCACTTCTCGACCGTTATTGCCACATCGGGACAAGTAACATAACACATTTTGCAGGCAATACAACTGTCCTGGTCAAAACACTCTGCATAGTGGTAACCCTTGGCGTTGATATTATCCGAAAACCGAATGATCTTCTTCGGGCACGCCACGATGCATAAACCACATCCTTTACAATAAGTTGGGTCAACCGTCATTCTTGGCATGGTTGCGCTCCTTAAATGGATTTTTTCTGCCCACGATAAGGTCTAAAACCGCTTAATTCTGTCAAACGTTTTTTTCGGATAACTAACCTGCGATCAACGTCAATGGATATCATAGGACAGGGTAAACGACTTGACATCAAAAAGTTGTGTCAGGCCTAAAAGGCAGCATTTCCTTTTTATATTGTCGCAACGATCCATCGATCGATTCTATCCGATCCCGCTTGCCTCTTCCTTGCTTGATAACCTTAGTATAACCTTAGTATAACCTT
>CAYZZE010000105.1:0-7538 GCA_964482845.1 uncultured Candidatus Cloacimonadota bacterium | reverse complement strand
GCCTTTTCCATGATAGTGAAATAGATGGAAGGTGCTTTGATGTAAATCCCGCCCCATTTGGAACCTTGATATTTATTATCCCGGCTGTTATCCCATCCCTCATGGATGAGAGTTTCCCTGTGGACGGGATTTACTCTGAGATCATCGTAGTCCTGTCTCTCGGTAGCTTCTTCGATGGATAGGACGTTCTCGGTGTAAAGTGAATTCTCAAAGGGCAGTTTGAAAGCGGCGAAGCGGATGATGTCATCGCCTCGGACCATTTTTTGGCGGGCACCGATGACTGAGATGATGGTATTGATGCCTGCTTCCCGGAAGACACGCCTGGCAAGATTATCGATGATAAAGTGGACCGGACAGCGTTCCAGAAGGAATTTTTGGAGCCAGGCGCCGAATTCGACATCGAGCCAGGAATTGGAACAGATCAGGGTAAGGATGCCCTTGGGATTGAGCAGGCGGATACCCCGGACGTAGAAGAAGGCATAGATATCGCTTTTGCCGGAGATGAGGTCTACTTTCAGATCACTGGGGAAATCCTGACAAGCTATTTTTTTCAGCAGGTCTTTGTATTCTTTTTTGTCCATTTTTCCCAGCGGGTCTTCGATATCTTCCTGAGCGACATAAGGCGGATTGCCAATCACGATATCAAAGCCCTTGCGTTTCAGGAAGATCTCGGGAAAATCGATACGCCAGATGAATGGCAGGTCTTTTGCCTTGAGCTGGGCTATTTCACAATCCAGGCGTTTGATATCAAAGGCGATTTCGCTCAGATCCTTATTTTGTTTACTGGTTGCCAGGTCGATCTGGGATTGGATCTCGGGGTTGGTGAAATCGGACTGGACTTCGCGTGTGCTCTCGCCAAGGATGCGGTCTCTTCTCCTGATCAATTTATCTTTCTTTTTTTTCAGAATACTTGTGTAGAGATCTCTTTGCGTTGCTTCGATATCCTGCCACTTCTGGGGGCACTGGTTGCAGTAATATTCACGTTTCAGTTCTTCCAGTTCCTTGATCTGGTGGATGGCATCTTGCGGAATACTGCTACCACCATGTATGGGAATGAGATTGTCACCGACCATCTGGATCAGGGAATCGCCTTGTCTGATCTTGAAGTCAAATGATGGCAGGAGCGGTTCATTGCTGAGTTTCATATTATCATCGGCTTCGATGAGGAGGGTGATCCAGAGCCGGAGGTGAGTGATCCAGACCGCCCACCGTTTGACTTCCACGCCATAAAGGGACCGGAAGATGATCCTTTTCTTGCGCTCGTAGTGAGAAACGGGTTGCTGATCCGGCAGGAAGTTTTCACAAATGGAACACTCAATCTCATCGATCACGTTCAGCATCCCGACGGCGAAAGCGCCGGAACCGATGGCAGGATCGCAAACCGTCACCTTTTCGAGTTTGTCCAATAGATCCATAGCCTCTTCCGGTGAGAATTCGCCTGCCGTTTGATCCGCGAGGTCTCCGCATTCGGGGAAGAAAAGTTTGTAGAGGTTTTCGAGGGTGATGGAGGGCAGGCAGTTGTTTTGCAGGTATTTCACCAGCGACAGGCGGCACATGAAGTCCACTTCCGGCCGGGGGGTATAGATGGCACCGTATTCTTTATTGATCAGTTTTTCAAAGATGATGCCGAGGAATTCGGGATTGAGTTCCAGATCCTCGTCATACAGCGTATTTTCCTCGAGGGTAAAATTGTAACTGAAGAGGAAGTCAATGAACCTGCGGATGGCATCATCCTTAATGTATAGAGCATCAAAGTCATGGTCTTCGTGCTTGCGGAAAAGACCGCCGTTGAGATAAGGGGCGGAAACGAGATGTGATTTGAATGGTTCCGGAATGTGGGGAAAGCCGTGAATGTTCTTTTTATTGGGAGATAGATTGAGAGATTCGAAGAAAAGGGGGCAGAGGAGATCGAGGTAGATGCCTCTCCGATGGGCGGCAAGGTCGTGACAAGAGATGTACTCTTGGATGAATTTGGCGTTATCGCCCAGCCAGCCCTTCTTCTGGACAAATCCCAGAAAGATGATCCTGATCACGAATAGAAGGGCAAAGTCCTTCCGTAAGAGCTCTTCCACGGGTTGGTTAAAGATGTTGTGGACATTTACTGCCAAGTTGTCATATTCCTTTTTGAATTCTTGATAGAACAGGTCGGAGACCTTATCTACCGAAAAAACGTTTTTCAGGTCTTGCAAAGAATCATACTTGCCGTCTTTCATCTGCTGGATATAGGTTTTATTGGGCAGATCGCGGTTCACATAGAACGAATGACGCCGATAGTTGCTGAATTGTCTCCGTGTGCCCTTGTAAATGGGATAGACCAAACTCAACCGGAAGGAGAATCTATCGTCATAGAAGATGAATAGTCCAGATTGCAGACTTTTCTGTCCGATAATACCGGTAGCCTTATCAAACTGTTTTCTGCGTGACGATCTCTCAGTGAGAACACGCTCGATCTTGATCAGGAAAATTCCGCAGGACGAGTGGTCGCTGAAAGCGAGTTTACCGAGGGCAGATACCTGAGAAAAATCATCGTTGCAGTATCTTGGTAAGTCTTCGCGGTTTTCTTCAAACACTGCCGATGATGTATCGAAGAAGGTGATCCACTGCCCGTTGGCGAAATTGCCGGGTAATACGATGTTATTTATATCCATAATTGATTCTCGATCGCGACAATAATTTGTTTTTGGTATGCTTTGAGGTTATCCCTCACTCTGCTAAGATAGTTTTTACCCAGGGTTTTGCTCAATTTTTCCAATTCCCTGGCGATCTGCTCGTAATCAGGCTTACCACTATTTTCCCAATCGCAGATGCTTTTCAGGGTATATTCCGGTAGAGTGCCATAGTTTTCGATATCTTCCCGGAGCATGATCAGAAAGCTGCGCCAAGGCACAAGTTCTTTTACATCTTGCTCAAGCAGGTAGGACAGGAAGTTAAAGGCTTTAACTGAGTTACTCTGCTGTGATTGCTTGAAGCAGAACTTCTCCGCTTCTTCCTTCAGCATTTTATAGTCTTCCCAAAAACTCGTGCTGAGAGGCAATTGCCGAGTATCCGGACGGCATTCTATCCTAAGCAGCGCCTCTTCAATTGGGAGAGGTATCAGTTGTTTGTTTTCATCCGTAAAGTCCTGGCTTACGCTAAAGAGTTTACCCTTGCGGATGAACATCACCAGGGAGTCAGAGCTATAAACTTTGGCAGTTTTAAGGCGGATGGGCATCTCGTCCAGAGCTTTCACCCTATCGGGATACTCCTCCTCCCATTGCCTCATCAATTTCTTTAGCCTTGTGTAGAGACTCTCCTTTTCCAGATCATAGGGATTGGTCTGCACTTTGGCGAAGAGTTTGGCGGGGCTGGGCTCTTCTTCAGCATCAAAGATACGGGCATCTTCTCCCAAGGTTTGGTGGATCATAAACATCTTGTGCGAGGCAATCTCCCTGCTTTTTACGATGTCCGCACCCTGTTCGGAAGGGAAGAAATTGGTGATGTGGAGGGTATCAAACACTTTTTTGCTGATACGATTGATACGCCCAACCCGCTGGATTACCCGCACAGGATTCCAAGGGATGTCATAATTGATCACCATGGCGGCTCGATTTAGGTTGAAGCCTTCAGAAAGCTTGTCGGTAGCTAAAAGCACATCGTAGCTATCCCTCTGCTTGGCTTTGGGATAGGCTGCATCGAAATTGGTATTGATCTCCTCCAGACGCTGTTTACCGATGCTTCCCGTGATCACCAGAACCCGATCAGGAAAATGCTCTTTCAAGGCAGGCTCAAGGTATTTGACCGTATCGGCATACTCCGAGAAGATCACGAGTTTTGGGGTAGGTTCGCCTTTGTTTGCCGTGGTTTGCAGGGCTGTCTTCACATTCTGCAGCAGGGCAATACGTTTGGGATCGTTCTCCACCAGAGCCAGGGCGTCGATCTCGGCAATCATCTTGTTAAACAGGCAGATATCTGATTCAATATCGGCATAGAACTGCTCTTTGAAGGTAAACTTGTTCACCTCGTAAATCCGGTTTTTCTTGCTGTCTTTGTCTTTATTTTCCTCCGCGAACTGGCGCAGCAACTCATCTATCTGGTCGGGATCATCTCCATCCACTTTGTTTATCAGCTTGCGGTTCAGCACATATCTGCCGTTGGAGCTCTGGATAAACTCCTTGATTTTCTCATAGGAATCCCGGATATTGACAATGCTCTGGCGAAAGGCTCCAAACGAGCTTTCAAAGCGTTTGACCATCTGCCGGCGCAGGATATCATACAAGTTGTCCTGGTTCAAGCGGTCGATTTGCTCTTGCCGGCTGAGTTTATCCTCACTGGTATCATCGCCCTCATAGCGATAGGGCTTGTATATTGGCCCCTTGAACCGATCGGCGCTTTCCGGATTATCGGTAAAATATAGATCAATCACATGGTCATAAAAGGCAGATTGCTCCAGCGTGAGCTGATAATACCACTCCTGGGGATTATCGATCGTCGAGAGCTTCTTAACCTCATCGCGGTAATCGGGGTCATTGATCAGATCAAGCCTGTTCCTTCTTATCGTGACAGGTTCTATTACCTCTCTGATCTGCTTGGAGAGCATGGCAGCTCTAGCAATGACCTTGTTAATCTTGATCTCTTCATCACCAAACCAAGCTTGGTACTTCTTTCTGGCTTCCTCTTTTTTTGAGGAGTCTTTGGACTGCCAGTTCTTATGAATATAGGCAAGGTCTTTGAATAGGCTATTATAGAACCTGAAGAGATCAACCAGGTTGTTACTTAGCGTGATGTTGGATTTTTTGGGGACAATGAACAGGCTCAGTAAGGAAAGGATATCTGCCGGTGAGTTATTAAACGGGGTTGCCGTGAGCAGAATCACACGCCTTCCCCGACAGATGGTTTTTAGCTTTTCATAAGTTTCCGTAGAGCTATTGCGATAACGATGAGCTTCATCCACGATGATCACTTCGATGCCATCGGTATTGCCGATAAACTCAATTATTCCATCCAGATCGCCTCCGGAACGGACTTCCCACTCATATAGTTCAAAGTCTTGTTTATACTTTTTCCAGCCTGAGTTGGCTGCATCGTCTCCGATCAAACCGGGAGGGCAGATTACTATACCCCGTTTCTCCAGCTTACGAGCAATCAAAGAGGCGACAATGGATTTGCCCAAGCCCACCACGTCCGCCAGAATGACTCCACCATTATCTTCGATGATGGAAAGCGCTTGTGTAACGGCATCGATCTGGTATTTGAATGGCTTGTATCCCTTTTTCTCCAGCAGGAGTGAGATATAACGGCCTGATTCATGTTTGTAGAAACTATCCAGCCAGGTTTTTACTACAAACATATAAGCATCAAAGGGATGGATGGATTTCAGCAGAGTTTTCTCCCGAATGTTGTCGATCAACCTGGTTTTCTCTATATCGGTCTCGGTTATCGGGATGGCAGAGTTCCAAAGCTCATCAAAGTATTTCTCTGCTTCGTCAAAGCCATAATCAGAAATCTCTACGTTGAACTCTTCCCGATCAGTTAGACCTGCTTTGCTGAGATTGCTGCTGCCGGTGATGAAGAGATTGCTGCGGACTACTTGATGTTCTTTGAGTTTAAATAGGTATAGCTTGGCATGGTTGGGTCTGGATGTCTTGCGAATAATAATTCTGCCATCAATGATTTGATCCAGTATATAACCAGCTTGTTCATAGAATATCTCGTTGTCGAAATCATCGTTATTCAGGGCTTTCAGAACAGAATCATGGTAGTCTTCAATGCGTTCAACTCTCTTCTTGCCAGCCTTTTCTGCATATTCGACCAAACCGTAGTTTTGGGCGTCCACATTAAGCCCGACCAAAACCTTGAGGGTCAGGCCGGGATTGGCTCTTATACTCTCGAATAATTCCGCAATGCCGGAGAAATAGAAGAAGCCGACCAGGAACTTCAGTTCTTGGCTTTCCCTGATCAGTATCGATAGGCGGTTCTTGAGATGGCTGGCGCTGGTGTTCGTAATAAAGTTGCTCATTTATCCGATCCCTCGGTTGGGGGGAATATCTGGATTTCCCGGATGTGAATTCGAGACCCGATCGGATTTGACGCGCTCAGTAAACCTTGTCTGCATTAGCGTTTAACCTCCGCATTTTGATGCTACCCGTATGCTTAAATGCACCAACAGGCGTTCAATTTCCTCTTTTTGATTTTGCAAAGCGCACCAATACCAAGCTCGGTGAGTAAGTCAAGGACAATATGATCACTTGTGGACAATTTTCCGGGCAGTGATATTGTGGATCATGGTCAATCCCTTTTCCTGAGAGTGATAGAGGCGGTTTTGTCCATGCTTGGGATTTTTGTCCGTACATATAGGGGTAGAGGTAGGTCATGGGAAAGTGTGAATGGTTGCCTTTAGATCTTTAGCGAGCGTATAGAGTGTAAAATAGTGTATGAAAAGAGTGCCCTTGGGCAGAGGGTCTTACCGCGACTGGATGATAAAGGTTGAGGGGGTTAAGATGGGGAGTTGCTGAATTTGGGCTTGACAAAAAAGGCGGATTAAATTGCGTGGTGCGCCTGATGAGAAAATGAGGTCCAGTAACTCAGCGGTAGAGTATCTGCCTTTTAAGCAGAGAGTCGCTGGTTCGATTCCAGCCTGGATCACCAGAAATGTTTGCGACCCCTTCGTCTATCGGTTAGGACTCAAGATTTTCATTCTTGCAAGAGGGGTTCGATTCCCCTAGGGGTCGCCAAAATAGATCGAGATCGCATCCGGTCTGGTCGGGATTCCGGATGCTTGCTTAGAGCGTCCCGTTCGTCTAGTGGCCTAGGACTCGTGATTCTCAGTCACGCAACAGGGGTTCGATTCCCCTACGGGATGCCATTTTTTGGGGGGATTTACCGGCGGATTGGAACGTTTCTTTCTTCACTGAGGCAAACGCATAATAATCAATGGGATGTGAATTATAAAACGATGCATGAAGATTTTATACCCTCCGGACGATTACAGTTGACGCTGCAGGATGGCATGGGTGGCCGGCGACGGCAGGTTTTGCTGTCGCGCCCGATAGTTTATGCCGCGGCTATTATTCTCGTTTTATGCCTGCTCGGCGCTGCCGGATTTGTGATCAGTATCGGCTCGGTGAATGACTTGCGAACTGAACTGGCAAGGACGAAGGCAGAGAACGAACAATTGCGCGAGAAATTTGAGGTTTATGCGGCTTTGATCGATTCGCTGTTTGTGCGACAGGGTCTTTCTCCTGAGCGAATCACCGCGGCGGAGGATCTGGTGATCTTGCCATACGTAGGTGAAGGCAAGCCCAAACTGATCCCCTTTTCCCAGGATCCTGCCTTCAAATCCCGCATCTATGAGGTGGAACAGAAACTCATCCATCTGACCCGGGTATTTGCCATCCTGTCCGATGCGATCGGAAATCTGGAGGCGGCGCTGCCGATGGCGCCCAATAACGTTGACTGCATACCATCGATCTATCCCACTTTTGGCCGGATCAGCGATGGCTGGGGGATGCGGATCAGTCCCTTCAACGGACACTGGGAATTTCACCAGGGGATCGATATTG
>CAYZZE010000104.1:183-7717 GCA_964482845.1 uncultured Candidatus Cloacimonadota bacterium | reverse complement strand
GATAGTTTAAATCAACTCTCTGAGTTATTCAACGGTCTTCGTTAATAATTACCGCTTGATTAAGGCAAGGATATAGGAGAGGATTTGGCACTGAACCGCCAGGGGTCACTCAGGGCATTGTTATTGATCACTTTGAGGGGCAAGTAAGGAAAGGGGATGTGATGAGCCAGCGACCGACATTCCCGGGCAAAGAAAGGTCTCGGTGCAGGATGTGATATCCATGGTTCGGCGTCTGCCATGGCAGTGTATCGGGATATGGCTTGAGGAGTATCCGGGTCAGAAGGGATGCTGATTGCCGATGATCTTCCAGGAAGAGCCGTCGTAGAGGAAGTAGGAGGTGTCGCCATTTGTTTCGGGCTCGTAGGTACTAAGGGTTTGGGCAGCGTTGCTGAGTCGCATGATAAAAGAGGCTGTGACCTGATCGCCATTGACCTTGACGGACAGATTGTCAAAGGAAACGGAAGTCCAGATACCCATACGATCGAGCCACAATTCCCGATATTGGTAAAATCTCATCCCGAAATGGAGGTAGTCCCCATCGACGTGCAGCATAATTCTGCCGATGTCGTTCTGAATCAAGCCGATGCGAATATCATAGAGGATATTGTCGATCTCCATCCGGATCGCCGCATCGGGATCGCTGACCTCGCAGGACGCTGCCAATAATAGCAGCAGCATGAGGATCAGAAACTTCATTCCGGCTTCCTTACGGATCGGAGGAGCGCCACCGCTTCGAGATGTGCGGTCTGAGGGAACATATCAAAAAGTTGGATGCTCTCCACTTCGTAGCCCAGTTCTTTCATGATGTACAGATCACGGAACAGTGTGATGGGTTGGCAACTCACGTAGATCACCTTTCTGATCAGAGTGGGATCGAGTAATGGCAGCAGACCTGCGTCCAGTCCTTTGCGGGGTGGATCAAAAATGATCGTGTCATACCCCCGGTCAGCGATCAGTTCCGGTAGAATTCTTTCCACCTTGCCACAGATGAAGCGGGCATTGGTGATGTCATTCATCTGGGCGTTGGCAATGGCATCTTCTATGGCAGCCGGGACTTCCTCGATGCCGGTTACCTGCCTTGCCCTGTCCGCAATGCTCAGGGCAATGCTGCCAATGCCGCAATAGGCATCGACAATTCTGTCCTCCGCTTCGATCAATCCGGAGATATAATCATACATCAGCGTTGCCGCCTTGCCGTTGACTTGGAGGAAACTGCGATAATGCACGCGCAATCGGATCCCTGATAGTACCTCCCGCAAATAGGGTACTCCCCAGAGTATTTTTTCCTCATCACCGAGGATCACGTTACCGGGACGGCGGTTGATGTTCTGGATGATGCCACAGACCTGCGGGAACTGCTCTCGGATGGTTTTTACGAAGAGGTTGCTAAAGGGGAGTTTAGCGCCTCTGGTGACCAGGATCAGCAGTATCGATCCGTCCCACTCGCTGATACGGCAACAGATATGGCGCAGGACTCCGCTGTGGTTGATCTCATCGTATGCGGCAACCTTTGCCTTCTGCGCCCAATCCATCACCACCCTGCCGATTTCGTCAAAGACCGGCGGATGCAATAAGCATTGCCGGTGAGCAACCACTTGATGCGACCAGCGTTGATACATGCCAAAGGTGATGCCATTATCATCCTGAGCGACAGGCATACAACTGCGGTTGCGATATTGTCTGGTCAGGGGTGAGGGAATTATGGACAACGGACGAGTGGAAGTGGGGGCAAGATTGTTATATTTATACCTGAACGAGTCGAGTTTAGTCTCGATCTGTCCATCATAAGACAGCATCAACCAGTCACAAGCGCCACAAAACTTCAGATGACCAAACGCCTCGCAATCCGGTTCCTGCCGCTGTTCAGCGCTTTCAATGATCCGGATGGGACGGGCATAGATGATGGCTGTCTGGCTGGCGGTTACCTCGGCTTCGATCAATTCACCCGGCAGGGTGTTGGTTACGAATACCGTTTTGTCGTCATGGTGTCCGATGCCAAAGCCATTGTCGCATAATTTGACGATCTTGACCTGGATACGGAAGAGGGATTGGTTGTCGCTGTCCCGCCTCGGTTCGGGGCTTCGGGATAAGGATCGCCTTGACTTGCGTGCTTCGACCACCCAGTTCCGCGCTTAGATCGCCTGCTCTTGCAAGCGCTTGACCCGGTCGGAGATGGAGGGATGAGTGGAATAGAGCGAGGCTTTGCGTTTGTTGTTTATCTTTGCCATGGCAAATGAATCCTTCTCTGCCGTTTGCTGAAAGGCGCTTTCAATACGCAACAGGGCATTGATCATGGACTGAGGTGTGGTCAATTCAGCAGCACCATGATCGGCACGATATTCCCGCCAGCGTGAGAAATAGCAGATCGGGATGTATGCCAGAAGCATCAGCACGTTCTCCAGAAGAATCACCAGCAGCCAATAGCCCATAAATCCCAACCCGCCACGGCGATCACCGCTTCTTAAGGCAGCCGAAATGGCAATCGCCAGCACCCTGGCAAAAAACATCACAAAGGTATTGGCAATACCCGTGAGCAGGGTCATGGTTACCATATCGCCATTCTGGATATGGGATAGTTCGTGTGCGGCGACGGATGCCAGTTCATCATCGGTGAGTTGGTTGACCAAGCCGCTGGAGAAGGCGATAAGCGAGCTATTGCGGGAAGCGCCGGTGGCAAAGGCATTGACCTCCGGTTTATCATAGATGCCCACTTCCGGTATCGGCATCCGCTGATACTCCGCCATCTGCTTGATGGTCTCGTAAACAAACCGCTCTCTGCCGGTGGAAGTGCGGGGATCGATCAACTTGATCTTATAGATCTTTTTGGCGATCCATTTGCTCATCCAGAGCGAGATGAAAGCACCGGTCATACCAAATATCAGGCACAAGATCAGAAGCCCCAGATACCCGCCCTGAGTAAAATCGATCCCGAAAACCATCCCAACCACGGTTATCACAAAGATAACCAAGAGGTTGGTGGCGAGGAACAGACCAATACGCTTGAGTGTGGTTGACATATTCTCTCCTATGTGGGTGTAAATCGCCCGCCGCCCATGGGTGGACGACGGGCTTCTGATGATTATAGTTACTTCAACAGCAACATCTTCCGGCTTTGCTGGAAGCCGTCGCTTGTCATCCGGTAATAATATACTCCGCTACCTACCGATTGACCAGTGGTATCTGTCCCATCCCATACCATTGTATATGAGCCAGCGGTCTGATGATCGACGCTAATAGTCCTGACGATCTGGCCTCTGACATTCACAATATCGATACGAGCAGCGCCGGGGCTCTTGATCGTGTAACTGATCGTGGTGACAGGATTGAAGGGATTGGGATAATTACCCTTGAGAGCGGTAGTCAAGGGTGGCTGAATGTGGTCATCGGTACTGGTGATGATAAACTGGATGCTTTCGGAGGGACCGGAGACCCACTCCTCAAAGAATACTGCTCTGACGTGATAGGTGTAATTGCCGATGGGGAGGTTGGGATCGATGTAAGTGGTGGTGTTCCCGCCTTCCAGCGTTGCGACCACGGAGCCATTGCGGAACACCCTGAAGCCGGTAAGTCCCCAGGGAACGGTCCGCTGCTCCGACCTCTCAGGAATTCCCCATCCCCATACCAGATGGACGTCGTTTTGGATGAGTTGTCCTTGCAAGTAGGAGGGTGGGATGATCTCCGCGATGGTAAAGTCCGACCAATTACGCGCGGTGAAATACTCGCCATCCGTGCGGGAATTGGGTATGCCGATCAGCATCATCGGCGTTTGGGGGATAGCGCCGCCGATATAGTCCACATCGTAGAAAGTGGTGCGGAAGAGGGCATTGGCGGTTCCGGATGAGAAAGGATAGACCTGACCATTGGCAAAGTTGGGATCCGGCGTGATGAAAAACACTCGCGTGAGCCGCACCAGTCGTGATTGATAATCGTTGAAGTTCTCATTCAGATCTTCCAGATCTATGTCCAAAACCAAAGGATTGTTCCCGGTGGAAGTGGCTGCGCCGGGATTGGTGACAGGAGTCAATTGGACCATACCGCCAAACAATGAAAGCGTTCCAGTCAATCCCGTAACCCCGTCTCCCACATTAAAATTGGTGGTAATAACGCCATTCATATCGTCGATCAAAATACCAGCGGTATTGTCCTGCACGAATTTCTGGTTGCGGAAGGTCTGCTTGAAGGTCAGCACCGCTTCAGAGGACAGGCGATAGATCTGGGTTCCGGGTGCCTGCTGTCTCAATTCACTGATTGAGGATACGTTAACCGGCAATATGTAAGTAGCCATTGAGATGGGTGAAGGGGGCTGTCCGGTTAAATGAGCAATGGCTTTCATAGTGGTTGTGGTGTTTATCGTCACTGGTTGGGTGTATATCGTCGAGGAGGTCGTGGGATTGCTGCCGTCGGTGGTGTAAAAGATCTGGGTGCCGGTAGTGGAGGAGGAAATGGTAACCTGTACGGGGTTCATATATGTTCCGCCGGGAGGATTGAAAGTAGGGGGATTCACCGATCCTCCAGTCTGATAGAAGTCTGCCAGGGAGCGAGCGGTGATATAGTCCCCATCTGCTCTGGAATTGGGTATGCAGACCACATCTCTCGGCTCCAAAGGAATGGAAGTGTTTATATAGTCCACATTAAAGAAAGTGGTTCTAAAGTTAAAAGCGGCGGTGCCGTCAGAAACCGGATATACGGTGCCATTGGCAAAAGTAGTGACCGGTTGGGCAAAGGAAACATTATTTACTCTGATCAGGAAGGATTCATATAGGTCAAAGTTGGCTGTAAGATTAGAGAGCGAGACGCTCACTGGCGTAACGGTATTATTGGAGGAGGTGGGAGCACCAGCATCAAGCACGGGCGTAAACTGGAGCATATTGCCAAAGACGCCGAGCCTTCCTGTCAGCCCGGTTACACCGTCCATAACATTGTAGTTAGTCGTTATGATGCCGTTAAAATCATCGATCAGAATACCTGCTCCCCCGTCCTGAAAGAACTTCTGATTACGGAAGGTCTGCTTAAAGGTCATGATCGCTTGGGAAGTTAGGCGATAGACCGTTGTGCCATCAGCCGGCTGATTTCTCAGCGCCGTCACGGATGAAACATTTACCGGGAAGGTATAAGTCGCCGTTCTAACGCCACTGGGGTTAAAGCCGGCCAGCACGCCGATCGCCTTGAGTGTGGTGGTAGAACTGATCGTGATAGGTGTACTGTAGATCGGGGAGCCGGTCGTGGGGTTGCTACCATCCACGGTATAGTGGATGGTGGCGCCAGGAGTGCCGCAAGTGATGCTGACGTTTACCGGAGATGTATAGAAACCGCCGCTGGGCGTGAAAACCGGCATCTCCACAGTATTTCCCCCACCGTATGCTGTCCAGGATATATTGTCGATGGTGACCTGACGGTTGACTGCTCCGCCTTGGATATTCCGGATCTCTATCGTGAAACTACCCGATATGTTTATTCCGCTGACAGCAAAGGTATGCACGGTCGGATCTCCGCCCGCGGCTCCGCCAAAGGTCTGGGAATCCGCCACCCAGTTGCCATTGACAAATAGCGCCAATTGCCGGTCTCCGGCGGATGTATATGCCTTGCGCATATTCACTGAGAAATTGCCGATCCCACCCGGTATGGGTCCCGAAACGATCCGGCTCGGAACTTCCGAGCGGCGTAGGATCATACCATTGCCGTTGATGGGATTGCTATTTGTGCCTGCCACTGCTCCGGTGACGTGAAAATAATTCCAGGTGATCCCGCCATTGCCGACGAAACTACCGTCGATATAGCTGGTGCCTGTGTAATCAAAATTATCGAATGTCTCCAGTCCTTGGCCGAAGACGGTGGCAAGGCATGCTGCCACACAGAATAAGGTTACAAGCATCTTTTTCATCATTCCTCCTTACGGACAGGGTTACTTTCTGAATACCTTATTTTTAGGCAAGAAAAATCTTCTTCTAATGTGTGAGACGGTTTTTTGCTTTACGATTCCGACTTCTGCTCTATACGTCGAAGCGTTACAGCGCTTATAGTCATCAGCGTTAACCCTTGCCAAGCGACTTTTCCCTGATCAGCGGATACCGTCAATGTGGTCGTCAGCAGGAAGTGCGGTATCTCAATACCTTCTGGCAGGCATCGCGCGATGGCAATACCCCTACCCATATGGACCCCGTCAAGGGGTCATGGGCAAAAAACTGTGAATTCCATACCATTCGACTCCGATATGTCCAAAATCCAAGATATCTTGGATAGATGGACGGGGATATGCCCCAAAAAAGTTGGTTATCGGACAGGAGGCCTCTGCTCCTGACGGATCATCCCCCGCTAAAGAGGTAACGCCGGATGTCCCGGTATTGGGAGAGGAAGAGTCCGCCCACGGCGAGAGAAAGACCGGTCAGGGTGCGCGGGGTAAAGGTCTCAGACAGCCAGAGATATGCCAGGATGGCGGTAAAGACGGGGATGAGGTTGGTAAAGACATTGGCGCGGATGATGCCCAGTGAGCGGATGACTCCCGTGTAGAGCATAAAAGCGCCGATCGTGGCAAAGAGCGACATCGCGGCGATAGTGATCAAGCCGGTGCTGGAATGCTCCATCACAAAAAAACTACCGGAGTGATTGATCAGGAAGATCGGCAGGAAAAAAACCATGCCATAGACGCTCTGCCAGGTTACGATGGTCAAGGCGCTGTAACGGTGCGTCAGATCACGTACGGTTATCCCATAAAACATTCCGGCAAAGACCGCCAGTAGCATCAATAGCACACCCTTGAGCGTGGAATCCTCGCCTCCGCCCTCCATGGAGATCAATGCCACGCCGCTGAAGGATATGATCAGGCCCGCAATGAGATAGACGGTTATCTTCTCCCTGAGGATGAGCCAGGCGCCGACCGCCGTTACCAATGGGATGGTCGATATGATCAAAGAACCCAGAGTGGGAGTAACATATTGCATGCCATTGGCTTCGCCCACAAAATAGAGGAAGGGCTCAAAAAACGCCACCAGCAGCAGCCGCAACATATCCTTCCCCGTCGGCATCTGACGGTGCCGGATCAGGAGCATGAAAACAAGTAGCAATACACTTGCCAGAAGCAGCCGCAGAAAAACGATCTCCATCGGGCGGTACCACTGCAGCGCCACTTTGATCCAGACAAAGGTGAGCGACCAAAACAGCATCGCCAGAATCGCCTGTCCGTAGATCAGCATCTTTTTCATTGCACTCTTGACTCCTGTCCAATTTGATCCCTGTCCATGAATGTCATACCCTGCCATTCCGCTCCTTATCCAAGCGTAAGACAATCGGGAGGCATCTGTTTATCGGGGTGCAAAATTGTCAAGCATTCGAATATTTTCAGCCCGGACAGAGTTGGCACCAAGATAGCCCTGAAAGGGCGTCACCCTTTCAGGCAGGGTGTGGAGCGAAGCGGAACCCCTGCATCCCGATGGCAGAGCTATTTACTTAATGGTAAAAACCACTCAGACCCCAGGGCGATAACAAGATAGCCCTGAAAGGGCGTCACCCTTTCAGGCAGGGTGTGGAGCGAAGCGGA
>CAYZZE010000104.1:0-83 GCA_964482845.1 uncultured Candidatus Cloacimonadota bacterium | reverse complement strand
ACCCCTGCATCCGGATGGGCAAAAACATCCTCAGCCCCGTAGGGGCGACACAAACACCAATTATAAGAGCGTTGCACATATAG
>CAYZZE010000103.1:0-7724 GCA_964482845.1 uncultured Candidatus Cloacimonadota bacterium | reverse complement strand
TAAGCGGAAGGTTTTTTAGTTTGGATCCGGAATACTGAGATAGTCATTTATGAATTGATCTATGTGTACCGGGCGGGTATTGAAGGAACACATCAAACGCACTTCACAGCGGCTCTCATCCCACATATAGAAATGATACTTATCCATCAGGAGTGGGATCTTATGCCGCGGCATGATGGCAAAGAGGGCATTTGCCTGCACCTGCTGGGTGATGGCGATACCGGCAAGCGGTTCCAGTCCATCTTTCATCTGCGCCGCCATCCGGTTCGCTTGAAGGGCATTTTGCATCCACAGATCATCGCTCAGGTAGGCGTCATATTGAGCGGCAATGTATCTCATTTTGGAGTATAATTGTGCTGCCTGTTTGCGGTAAAAGACCAGATCTTCCTCTCTGTCAGGCAGATAGGAGATGATCGCCTCGCCAAACATCAGCCCATTCTTGGTTCCTCCAAAGGATACGATATCCACTCCGGCTTCACGGAACATCGTAACCGGATCAGTATTGCATGCTGCGAGGGCATTTGCCAGACGCGCTCCGTCCACATGAAGCAACATATCATTGTCATGGGCATATTCTGCCAACGCACTGATCTCATCCACCGTATAGACCAAGCCGGTCTCGGTGGTCTGGGAAATGGAGATGATCCGGTATTGAGACATATGCGGATCATTCTTGCCTTCGAGGTGCGGAGCGATCAATTCAGGGGATAGTTTCCCGTCTTCCGTACGGATCGGAAGCAGCAGGGCTTGGGTAAATTTCTGCACGGCGCCGCATTCATGCACATTGATATGAGCCGTATGAGCACAGATCACACTGTGGTAGGAACGTATCAAGTATTGCAACGATACTATGTTAGCCCCGGTTCCGGTCATCGTGAACCAGACCCGGCAATTTCCTCCAAAGAGCGTCTCTATCCGATCCTCGATGCCACGGGTGTATTCCTCTTCGCCATAGGCAACGCAGAAATCGGTGTTTATCCGAAGCAAGGAATTCAGCACTGCGGGGTGGACACCGGAATGATTGTCACTGCCGAAGCTGACAGGAATCATGAAGGCGTATCCTGCCGCAAGGCTATTGATTTGATTGTATTTTTGTAGATCAGCGGCACTCGCAGGACTTTGGGATTGGCGTCATAGAAAAGGTCTCCGGCACCTTCGAGACCTTTGAAAAACGGCTCCGGGCGGTTTTTTGCCAAGGTGATCTCAACGATCATCTTTTGCATCAAACTGGAGAAATAGATTGCCCCCGTTTCCGGGTCGATGGCGATGCCCCGCAAATCTCCATACAATGTATCCATATAGATATCAATCGCTTGGGTTCTGATGTCATATACAAAAACGGGTGAAAATTCCGTTGCCGTAACAAAAAGCATCTGATAGCGGGGACGGTCATAAACGATGCCGGTGGGCTTGGACATACGCGGATCGCTGATGCGGGTCTTTTCGCGGGTGGAGGGATTAACGATCCACAGGCAGTCGTCTCCGGTATCCGTGACGTAGAGCGTTCCGTTCTCATCAGCGGCGATATCCGTCAGATTCTTCGCTTCCGGCAGATCAATGCGGTAAGCGACCGATTTATTCATCAGGTCAATGGCGCTGATCCGCATCGGCTCCACTACCCAGAGATTCACTCCGGATGGAGGCATGATGAGCCCGCGAGGTTGACTTAGTCCTTCGGTCACAAAGGGCTGGATATTGCCGTCAGCATCCATGGTAACAATACTGCCGAGCCCGCTATTGGAGACGTAGTAAACCTGATTTGTGGCATCATAGACGATGCTCTGCGGATTGCTTAGCGAGGCCGTATTTGCCGGTTTCACCAGTATTAGCGCGATGGCAGTAGCTACCATCAGTATCAGTAATATGATAATCCTTTTATACATCTTCAAGTTGTCTCCTCGATGCTCCATAGGCATCCGTCTTTGCCATCTTTGAGTATCACTCCCAGTTTTGCCAGGTCGTCACGAATGCGGTCGGACCTGGTCCAATCCCTGTTCCGGCGTGCTTCATTACGGTAGGAGATGATCAGATCGATCAATTCCTTGCCCAGATTTCCCGCTCTATTCAGCAATCTACTCTCCAGGTCAGCGAAGAATCCCAAGACCCGTCCCAGCGTGACCAGAGACCGGGCACTTTCCAGGCGCTGTTCCATCGGCAGAGTGGCATTCTTTGTCCTGTGAGCTAGGTCAAAGAGGACAGCCATCGCCTTGGCCGTATTCAGGTCGTCGTCCATCGCGGCCGTAAATTCTCGCGCTGCCGGAATATCGACCTCATGTGCATCGCAGATTTGTAACAAGTGTTCCGCATCCACGCTTTTAATGGCAGAATAGAGAGTTTTTACCCCCCGATCCGCTTCAGCGATGAGTTCGCGGTTAAAATCGATCGGGCTACGGTAATGCTTACTCAGAAAAAAGAAGCGGATGCTATCGGCATCATACTCATTGAGGATATCGCGGGCGGTAAAGAAATTTTTCAAACTTTTGGACATCTTTTCGCCGTCTATATTGAGGAAGCCATTATGCATCCAATATCTTGCCAGGGGTTTGCCATTTATTGCCCGTGCTTGCGCCAGCTCATTCTCATGATGCGGAAAGACGAGGTCGATACCCCCGCCATGGATATCAAATGTTTCTCCCAGGAACATGCGGCACATAGCCACGCATTCCGTATGCCAGCCAGGCCGTCCTTCTCCCCATGGACTCTGCCAGAACGGTTCTCCGGGTTTGGAGTGTTTCCACAGCGTAAAATCTGCAGGATTGCGTTTTTGATAATTCTCCTCCACTCTGGCTCCAGCCATCTGCTCTTCGGTCTTTTTACCGGAGAGTTTGCCGTATTCGGGAAGAGAGGAAGTATCGAAATAGACGTCACCATAAACTTCGTAGGCATGGCCTCTTTCCACCAACTGCGCGACCAGATCGATCATCTGAGGCACAAAATCGGTTGCCTTGGGTAAATGATCAGGCGGGCGAATCCCGAGCGCAGTGATGTCATCCAAAAAGGCAGAGGCATATTTTGTGCCAATTTCCAGAAAGCCAATGCCTTCATCGATCGATTGAGCAATGATCTTGTCGTCAATATCGGTGATATTTTGCACGTAAGTAACCTCAAGGCCGCGGTACTCAAAATACCTTCGCACCACGTCAAAGAACAGAAAGGTGCGGGCATTGCCGATATGGAAATAATTATAGACCGTCGGGCCACAGGCATAAAGACGCAATTTCCCATGCTCCAGGGGGACAAATTCTTCTTTGCGGCGGGTCATTGTATTATATATCTGCATCATGTTTATCTCTCAATGTCCAAATTGGGGGCAAAGTATCAGCCCCTGTTTTGCCGTCAATGATAAAAGCACGCGATCCCTCGCCACCGTCTCCCGGCAATCAATAGTATTCATTTGACCAGCATTACTTTCCGGGTATAGTGACCATGTATCGTCGATACCCTGATCAGATAAATTCCGCTGGCGAATCCTTCCAAACGAGACGTATCCAGATGCACCTGGCGGACATTACCGCTGCCGTATGCTTCACTGCCGCTTATCTTTAGAACCCGCCTTCCCTTCAAATCGTATATCTCGACACTTCTAATGCTGGCATTTTCGATCCTGATCGTCATTCCCACACCGGAATGGAAGGGATTGGGATAGGCGGTCAGCGAGACCTTTCCCACCGGTTCAGATTGCGGCAGAGTCAACAGTTCAGAGGCCATTTCGTTAAGGAACATGCGCACGCCATCCTCCTGCATAAAATACAGCGGGAAGCCGGTGAGGACAAGTAATCCTCCGTCAGTTTCGATCCGGATGACCGCGGGATTATTATGCCCGATGCCTTCATTCAGGATCTGAGCGGTAAAAAGGACATCTTGCGCTCCGGCAAAGGTATAAGTCATGGGGAGCATCCCGTTCCAGGGTGCCGCCAGTTTTGTCGGATCAGGATCGAGGGCTGGATATCGATCGGATCGAACGCTGATCAGGGCGGCGGAATTGTTGTAAACCGTTTCGATCCCCGGTAGAAATCGGTTCAAAAAAGCCACATCAAAAGCGGATGGATGCTTCCAGCCGGAAATGATCAAACGTCCTCCGCTCAACAGATAACTGCCCAGCGCTTCCAGATTGGACAGCAACTGAATATCGGTAAAGTCATCGGCATGCCAGAGCACCACCTGATACCTGGCAAGAGTGGACAAAGGGGGTGAACCCTGTGACGCATGATCCCATTCGTCGAATGTGATCCCGTCCAAGACCCGGCGGTAAAACTCATCCACCATCGGATCATCAGGCGAGATTGCCGCTCCTGTTCCATCCCGCGTTTCGTCCACCACGAGCAGTTCCAGATCAAAAGCAAAGCGCATGGGAATGGCGTTCAACGTATTGGAGGGCAGTGAGATAAATCCCTCTTCATCGACTGCTGTGATATGGTAGTCATATAGGACGCCATTCAATACGCTGTGATCGGTAAAGACCGTTCCCGATACCGGATTCGCGGTGATTCGTTGCCAGATGCCCAAGGGACTCCTCCGGAAGATGTGATATCCCTGCACCGCTATCCCACCTCCGTAGGGTTCCCAGGTCAAAACCACCGCTCCATCGAGCGGGAGGCAGGAAAGCAGGCGCATCTGATCCATAGTCAGTAGCCGAGCCAATACCCAGTTATTCGGATCGACCACCAGGGATGCAACATCATCCCCCGGTGCATAATCAAAGTAAGTTACAAAACCATCCGGCGTTGCCCGCACAACCACGGAATCAGCCACCGCCGATCCCGGAATGGAAAGCGGAATATCCAGATCAAAGCGCGTCGTTGTCGGACTGATGCTTGTCCCGATAACCTTGGCGCGGTTCTGTCCATCGTAAAACACCGCCAAGCGGGCATTCGGTATCCCCGGCGAATATATCCACTGCTGGAAGAACTGCGTCAAATCCTGTCCGCTGATCTCTTCTGCCAGGGCGATGAATTCCGCAGTGATCAGATTGCTGTTGTAATACCTGATCACCAGCTCCCGGATGAACTCAAAGAAAACATCATTGCCCATCTTCAACCGCAACATGTGCAAGACCGATGCCGATTTTTCATAGGTGGGCGGGGCAAACATCAAGTTATATGCCGGATTGAAGATCGTATGCGGTCCGTTGCCGTTCTCCCAATTGATATAATACTGCTGGATATTGCTGCGGATATAATCACAGGCGGCTTGCCAGCCCGATTTTTGATGAACCCAAAGCGCTTCCGAATAGGTGGCAAAACTCTCCTTGAGCCAGACCTCTTTCATCGTCAACGGCGTCACCAGATTGCCATACCATTGATGCGCCAGTTCATGCGCCACGATCGATTCATAGGTTTGCAGACCATCCAGATAGCGCGCCCCGAAGGTGGTCATCGTCTGATGCTCCATCGCCGCATAAGTTGCCATATTGACTACCACATGCCCATATTTCTCGAAAGGGTAAGCGCCGAACAGGTCAGAAAAACACTGGATCATCTCCGGGACGTTGGCAAAATCCACCATGGCGTTATTCAATTGAGACGGCAGGACAAAATTCTGGATCGGCAGATCACCCGCCTGCTGATTAAATTCGATATAAGGACCTGCCGCAAAACCAACCACATAAGTCGCGATCGGTGAGGATGAGACCCAATGATGCGTCCGCGTCCCATCGCCATTGTCCGTGATCCCGGTCCGTAGCCCATTCGCCGCAGCCAGCCAGTTCTCCCGCACCCTGATATGCCAATCCACCAATGCCTTGTCCCAGGGATGATCATAACTGGGCCACCAATAACGTCCGGCATCCGGATTGGACAGCGTATAAACTCCCACCGGAGTAAAACGCAAGCCGATATTGTATGGAGGTGGACTCAAGCCTGGAACTCCACTGTAATAAACCTTGGTATGAAACTGCGTCCCAGCAGAAACATCCACAGGGATGCGGATGATCCCATCCTCATGGGTAAAAGTGCTGACCGCGTCATTGACCTGCACCTCCGTCACGGTAAGCGTCCCGCCGGTCAGGCGGTACTCGATAAAGGGCAGATATTCCTCCGCCGTTATGGACGCCTCCACCCAGCCCTGGATATAGGGGTTAATGTCGTCAATGGCGATATTGATGACGTATTTGGTGATGTCAAAGCCCGTCAGCGAATCCGCCAGTTCGATCCGGCGGGTGCTGGGTTCCATACTCCAAAATGGCTGCGTCGCATTCAGCCCTACAACGGCTACGCCCATCATTAGGCACCATAGGATCCATTTCCGCATCATTACCTCTGCTTGCTTGTCTATCTGTCTCAATTCCAGCAAATCTGCCACAACCTACCCGTCAACCTTTTTTCATGGTCAGATCGTAAAACGGCGCTTGACCTTCGTCATGGTCACCCTGTAGCACCCAGTTAGAGGAAGCGAACGCCTTCCACGCTCTCTTCATTCACAAAGAACACACTATACGCTTCATAAAGATCTGCTACCTGATTCTGATCCCAGAATCAAGACTACACCCCTTATAGGTGGACAAATTGATAATATTCGGACAAAATGCCTTCCATCCCCCTAATGATCAGGGCTAATAGCACTGCTCCTGGAAAATGGTTCGGCGCTGAGTAACGCAGAGGATAAGGTACATCCTGAGGTATGATCCACTGCTTGCCTACTACAAAGATCTGCCTGTCGGAAAAAGCATTGAACGCGGATTTGACGAATGCTACGGATTCACCGGATACGATCGTATAGCCAATTCTTTCGTCTTCATTCGCGGCTTTCGTGGGTGGAATGAATCGCACTTGTGTCTTCACTTGTTTATCTTTCCTATTCCCATTATCAGGTCATGAACTTGCTTTTTCGTTTGCTCCATAATAACATAGGTCTACTATAAACTGACACCCAAAGCTGCAAGAAGTGACACAAGGGGAAAGTGGGGATAAAGCTTTGATTGTTGGCGAGATACGATGGACTGGATTTGGAAATGTCCAAGCGCCTATTTGGACGTTTTTGGACTGCTTGCTGACACTATTACTGCAAATTAGCGAGGCGTTTGGACAGGCTTTGGAAAGAGCAGTTGGAAAAATGGAACTTTGAAATTAGAAAAAGCGCAATTGGAGTGCGATTGTGCCGATAAGGAAAGCTCCGTAATTCCAATCTGAGTCTAAAACCAGAACCGGGTAGTCTATATTAAATGGTTGGAGGATAATCTGTTGCCTGTTGTGATCGATTTGCACTTTCTTGATAAGACCGTTGCACATAGGTGTATCACCAGCTTTAGCCGGTCGTTGCACTGGCTTCAGCTGGTCGTTGCACTGACTTCAGTCGGTGCATGGTAAAATCTATATACTTGTATGACATTTGTTTATGACATCTGGGCAAACGTGTTGGGTGCCGGATAAATCCGGTGTTGCTGATTATTCAACGGTCTTTTGATGGTTAGACCATCGTCGGTCCTTACAACTGCAATTTTCCCATCCGCATTTTCCCAGCTCTGATTACTCTTGATAACCACGATGTCCTGATGCTGGATCACCGGCTCCATGCTCTGGCCATTCACTTGAAAGACAGTATATTGCTTGTGACCACGGGGCAGGAATGAGATCGGCAACTGAATCTGACCCACCTGGCTCCACTCATCTCTGATTTCCATCGGAGGTCCGGCAGCTATCTCACCCACTATGGGAAAGGTGATAGACTGAGTGGGATCGAAGTCCTGGTTGTTGGCTGGATGCAGGATTGGAGAAACTATAATGGGA
>CAYZZE010000102.1:0-7792 GCA_964482845.1 uncultured Candidatus Cloacimonadota bacterium | reverse complement strand
TGGAGGGATTGAAGGGATTGGGATAGTTACCGATCAGCGAGACGGGAGCGGGAACCAGTGAATCGCCGGTGATGGAAAC
Organism: uncultured Candidatus Cloacimonadota bacterium; assembly: GCA_964482845.1. GTDB lineage: Bacteria > Cloacimonadota > Cloacimonadia > Cloacimonadales > Cloacimonadaceae > VGPI01. The sequence continues at coordinate 7,713 of CAYZZE010000102.1, read as the reverse complement.
GGGTGGTTCGGTCAGGTTGTTGAGGGCAATTTTGGCTGACTGGAGGACTTCCTTGGTATCCAGATCCTGGATAAAGGCGACAAGTTCGCAGTGCTCCGGCACCCATTGACCGGCGATCGGCAACGTAAGTACGGTCACCATAATTTCTTGCAGGGGTATACTTAGCAGATCGACAGAAGTTCCATCAACCCCGGGGAGCATGATGTGATTGACGAAATTGAAGTGGGTCTGACCCTGCCAGAGGTAAGGGATCTCTGATTCGGTAAGTGTGAAATGGAGTACCAAGTTCTCGTTGCGGAGATTTGCCCGCTTCTGCGTCCAGACCTCGATAGTGTGGGTATCCCGCGCCACATAGCCATAGATATCCAGCCAGAGCGGAGTTTTAATGGCATTGCGTTGCAGGTAAAGTGGCACATAGGTATTGAACAAACTCTGGGTGTTGCTGCCGCCCACGTGTCTCAGAACGCCGTCAAAGATCGCCGTGGGATAGCCGCTGATGCCATAATATGAATTGCGGTGATCGGAATAGACATTGGCATAGGGATCGCCATTGTGGTTCTTGATTACGGCGACGTTGTAATCCAGCGCGACCAGATCATCCGCTCCCATTGCCGCTCCCGGGCAATATGGACACCACCCGCCGGTTCCGATCTCCAACAGCACATTCTGCCGTGGCGTGGTATAGGTATTGATCCATTTGTCCATTGTGTTGTTCGTCAGGTCGTCATCCACCACGTCTTCCAGGGACGTGACGTTAAAACTGAAGCGATACATATCGTCCGGCGCGTCCAAGATCCGCTCGCCAAATACGATGGTCTCCTGTTGACCGGGTTCCAGCATAAAGGTGAGGGGATAATTTTCGATGTACAGCGGCTGATTCCACTGATAGGAAGTAAGGGATATCGTGGCGGTCAAAGTATTCAGTCCCAAATTCTTGATCACACAGGAAGGTTGAAAAGCACTGCCCGGATGCAATTGCGCCACTCCGGGAGTATCGACCACTGCCAGATCATCGGCGAAGGGGGTGTATAACCTGACATTGTCGAGATACCAGTAATCGATATTGTACGAATTGCCGCTATAGAACAAAGCGAACTGGAATGATGGGGATTGAACGTCAGCATTGCTGATCTGGATAGAGCGGGTCTGGGGTCCGATATTACCACCGGGGTTAACCGACCAGACAGTAGTCCAATCGCCATTATTGGAACGAGTTGCCACGCCCAGCGTGTATGGCGTTTGATAGTGATCCACGAAGTGTTTGAATTCCAGGAACACGCTGCTCTGTCCCAAAGTATTGACCGGCGGTGATATAAGATAAGATTGACCATCAAACTGCGGCTGCCAGGAAAACCGTGACTCTGGCGATGAACCGCCCGCATTATTGCCCACATATCTACTCCAGTTGCTGCTTTGAGCGCTGATCGTCCACCCCGGAGGAGGAAAAGTGGCGGAACTAAAATCCTCGTTCAGGAACATATTTCTGACCGGATTAGCAAATAAGGCGGCTGATGTCATGAGAATGATCAGAGTGGCGATGAGAAATGTGGTCTGGTTCGTCGTTTTCATCGTTTATACCTCTTGTCAGTTATTTGTTATCGCATCGTTATAGAGCATCACGAGAATGAAGCCAAATGCATATATCCTCAAGATAGTCAGTTTTTTATACAATGCAAATGCACTGCACGCAGCACCCACCCCGGCAATTGTTCCCGCCTAATGGGCATGATCCATGACCGTGATAGGATCATTCGACTCCTGAACTCCTGCCGGGCAATGAGTATTTCGGTTGACAGAAAAAGGGCTGTTTGCAGGGTAGCTCTCGCCGAGCAGATTCGCCTAAGGCATTTTTTGCGATGGCGGACTGCCAATGGGTATAGACGGAAACGGCTGTGCCTCCCGTGTTTGGAAAGGCGAAAGCGGATTGATTATGCAGTCCAATGCCTCCAATGGCTGTTTCCATAGCGAGGTTTTTTTTATGCTTAAAAGATTTACTACCCGCGATCTGATCGTAATCGCCATCCTGGCGGCGATGGGAGTGGCGGTTAAGCCCCTGGTGGGACCTCTGATCAAGACTGTCTCACGCAGTTTGCTGATCCCCGGAGGGGCTCTGGGTGGCGGATTCTACATGATGTGGCTGGTTTTGGCAGTAACGCTTGTCCCCCGTTATGGCAGCGGATTACTGACCGGTCTGGTGCAGGCATTGGCCATCTTTGTCCTTGGCTGGTACGGTAGCCATGGCGCATTTACACTGGTGAGTTACACGCTGCCCGGATTGGTTGCCGATCTATCCGGTTTTCCCTTGCGCAGATATCGATATTACCCAAGCAGCCATATCTGGATTTGTATCCTTGCCAATCTGACCGGTACCCTTCTGTCGGGATATGTATTGATGCGTCTGCAGTTGCGTCCACTGCTCTATGCTGCGGGAATATCCATTATCTCGGCAGCGGTCGGGGGTCTGCTGTCATGGTCGGTCTTTCGACAGATCAAGAAACTGAGGTTGTTATGAAAATCTATTGGCTGACGATCCTGGCTTTGATCGTCCTGGGTTCGCTGTCTGCCATCGAGATCATCGGTAGCGACGGGATCAGTCATGTATATTCGTTTGGTTACTTCCGGGAACGGGGCAAGGAGAAAGTGGTCACCACCCGCCACCGTGATGCCAGGACGCAGGTAGAGACCTGGCAGGGCATACGACTTGATAATTGGCTGAAAGATAAGGGCTTTACCCGCTGGCAGAACATCCGGTTGGAATCAGAGGACAATTATGTGGTCAACATCCACCGTGCGGAATTTGATACTCTGGAATGTTGGATGGTATTCCGGCAGGGAGATGTGGAACTTGATAGTTTGAATTACCGGGTGATCTTTCCTGCCCTGCGTGACTTGTATTGGGTGAGAGCAGTGCATAAGATCGTCCTGGAGGACTTTGATCCTATGTTTCTACCCCAGCGGATGATGTTTTGGGCAAAGGAATCCCTCAAACTGAATTTCCACTCCGATCCTGACCCTTTTATCAAAACCAGCGCATACTTGATGGACGAGATCATGCAACACATATTTCGCCTTGCCAAAGCAGACGTCGTTTTGGTAAGCAGAGACGGCTTGCGTCTGCGGATGGAGTACCCCCGTCATTTGGGTGGTGCGATCCTGGAGATCGGCGAAAACGGCTCGCTTAATCTGAAAAGTGCTCGTATCCCCGGAGGTTTATGGATCAGAGACATCGTTTATCTGCAGGCGGACAATCTGGCGCTGATCATGCCCGAAGGGATCAAGCAACTGGTCGAGATCAGCCAGTTACTGGGCTGGGATCTGACCTCAGAGTCCAGATTCCACCAGATCAAGCGAAATGAACTGCGCCAGACCGCGATCGACCAGGTGATCTTGAGCGGTAGAGAGGTACTGGAAGCCGATTGGTTGGAAATCGAACCCTGAAGTAAGACCAAACATAGTATGCTCAGTATCATTGACCTGTCATTATCTTATCCGGCTACGGAGGAGGGAACGCCGGTCCCTGTCTTCGCCGGTTGGTCAGCAGAGATCGGACAGGGAGAGATCATTGCTCTCACCGGTGCAAATGGAAGCGGCAAAACCACTTTACTGAACTATGTCGCCGGCGTGATCCCCGAACACATCGAAGCAGTATGCAACGGCAGAGTTTGGTTTCAGACATCCCCGTTGCGCGATCCTTTTGATCTGAGCGATCTTTCTCTCAGGGATAGATTTCGTTATCTCTCAATGGTGATGAGCGATCCCGCCTTTCAGTTATTCTTTCCCGATGGCGAAAGCGAGATTGCCTTTGCCTTGGAGAATAGTGGACTTCCTGCCGCTGAGATCGCGTCCAGAATATCGGAAGTGACCGAATCATTTGGACTGAAGGATATATTGAGACAACATCCTGCCAAACTGTCTTATGGCCAGCAGAAACTACTCCTTTTTGCCGCCTGCGACGCAATGCGGCGTCTTCTGGTGCTGTTGGATGAGCCATTTTCCGGGCTTTCAGGTCGCTCATCAGAACTTGTTAGCAGGTGGTTCCTCCGCATGAGAGAGCGCAAGGACATCTGCATCTTCACAGAACACTACGAGAAGAACATCGCTTTAGCGGATCGAGAGATCTGCCTCTCCATACCCAACGGGAGAAAGATATGTTCCGGATAGAGAATATGTCCTTTTCCTGGGCGGGATCGACAGATCTGTTTACCGGGATAGACCTGATCGTCCAACCACATGAAAGTATCCTGATCACCGGCGATAACGGCTCTGGAAAGACGACCCTGCTAAACCTGCTGGCAGGCCTGCTCAAGCCCACCCAAGGCAGCATCACTTGGAAAGACAAAGAAGTGCAGCGGCAGGATCGGAGATTCTTGGAGAGCATTTTCCATCTCAGACAAAGAACACTGGACAACCTTATCGGCATCACTCCACAACATGAACTGCAAACTTGGCAAATATCAAATCCCCAGATATTTACGGATGATGCCCGGAATGATCTCCTTTGCCATAATGCTCTCCAGGATATCCAGGATCACGCCACCGGAACTTTGAGCAGCGGTGAGATGCGACGGCTGGCGATGGCTCCGCTGATCCTGTTGCAAGATCGGATATGGCTTTTGGATGAACCCTTGAGCGGGCTCGACACCGTGCATAAAGAATACTATACTACATTACTAAATAAGAAGATACAAGAATCCGGGGGAGTGATCATGACCTCCCATCAGGGGATCAAAGAGGTCTATGGCTTCGATCGTATCTGGTATATTAGCAACAACAATATAAAGGAAGAAAGACCATGAAAAAACTTGTGACTGCGCTGATGATCCTGACCGGATTGTTCCCTGCATTAGGATCTGCGGAAGCGGATAGCACCCAGATCAGAACCTATCGTCTCGAAACGATCAGAGTGATCGCCGAAACCCCCGTCCAGCAGATCGGAGCAGCGGAAAACCTATTTATAAGCGAGGAAGACCGCGCTGCCCACCTTGATGTGGCATCCCTGGTCAATGAAGTTCCAGGATTGGTGGTCACTCACGGTTCCAAAGGCGAAGCCAGCATCAACCTCAGGGGCTTTGACCGGACCGCACTGAAGGTCTTCGTCAATGGCAGAGCGCTGAACACCGGTTATTTTGGCTTCTTTGATCTGCACAATATCCCGGTGAGCAACATCGAACACATCCAGATCCTCAAAGGACCGGTCTCGCCGCTCTTTGGCACAAACAACATGGGTGGCGTGATCAACATCATTAGTCGCAACCCGCATAACAATCCAAGGTGGTCGATAGGACTGCAAACCAAACGTAATCAGACCTTCAAAGCCGATATTACCCACCAGCGTTACTTCACAACTTGGGATTACCGGCTGTCCCTGACTGCCCTGAACAGCAAAGGCGAGATCCTTTCCTCCGCCTTTGAGGACACGCTGCTCGCCTATCGGGAAGCCCGGGAAAACTCCTTCCGGCAGCAATATGAGCTGCAGTTCAATATCAATTCCGACATCAGTGACTGGCACCGTCTGGGCCTTGATATCGGGTTCCTGTATAATCCCCGGCGCCACATGCCCGGCAAGATCGATGAGATCATAACCTCTTCTCCCCGCTATCGCCGCTACCTGGATCTTCACCGCTGGCACACCTATCTCTCGCATGAATGGATCACCAAAGGCGATCTGGCATTCGCTCATTCACTGGGACTGGATCGATCCGGCGACCGTTATGAGGAACATAACAGTGATGCTTACGATGCCAGTTCGCTCCGTTACGAATCATGGATCCATACATTGATGACCACTTACAATGCCCGGGCCGATTGGGCATACAGCCCGGCGGTAACTCTCACTTGCGGCGTGGGATTGGAACACCGGAGCAACAAGCGCAAAGACAACCGTGATTATCTTCAGTGGTCAGAAAAGAAGCTCGTCTTGAGCAACGTCTATCTCTTTAATCAGTATCATCTTAATTCTCATTGGAGAGGCGGCATGGGCTTGGCTCTATCTCATTTGTGGCGCCAGGACAGCGACAATGAGAACAACCGGTTCAATCCTGAGCCCTCTATCGGCATCTATTATCAAAGTCCCCAGGGAACGGATCTCAGCATCTCCGCCGCCCGAAATGTCTCCTATCCAACCATGCGTCAGTTATATTCCCTCGGTTCCGGCAATCCTGATCTCAAAAGCCAGAAGGCATACAAGTATGAAACCTCGCTGCGCTGTCCGCTGCCACGGGCGATCGTGCCCGGAACCTACCAGGTCACCGCATTCCTCAATGACGTCACTGACATGATCGATCGCGTCCGGATCGATGGCGTCAATACCTTCCGTAACGTCAGGCAATTGATCACTTATGGCGGAGAGTTGGGCTTGACGTTTCAGCCCCTGGGCATTTGGGAGAGCGGATTGACCTATGCCCTCCTGCTGTATGACAAGAGCAGCGATCTCCGCCTGACCAATGTCGCCCGAAACAGCGCGACCATGACCAATCGGATCGATCTCATGCCGGGGACGCAGTTCCGCCTAACCAATACCTGGACAGACCATCGTTACAGCAATATCGACCGGGATGTATTTGTCCTGCTGCCCTCCTATTGGAAGCATGACGCCGCCATCAGTTATTCCCATGACAGATATACGCTTAGCGCAGGCGTGGAAAACTTTCTCGACACCACTTATGACGAGGAATACTCCTATCCGGCTGCCGGATTGAATTATTTCTTTGGTTTAAGGGCTGAGTGGTGAAACTGCATCCCATTACCCTGATCACGATCGTGATCTGGATCTCCACGATCGCTCTCTTGAGCGCAAACCTCGCCGTTTTATCGGGGTTGATGTTCGCCTCAGCCCTGCTATGTCTGGTAAATCGCAAAAATCCTCTCAGATCACTTCTCCGCCTACTCCCGCTCACCTTGATCGTTTTTATCTTGCAGATCCTTTTCCGGACGGAGGGAGAAGTGCTGTGGTCTTACGGCGGTATCAGCGTCACCGGTGGGGGTTTGGCGATTGCGGCGCAGGTCGTCTTGCGCCTGAGTATCATCTATTCCAGCGCTGTTTTATTAGCCAACCTCCAGTTCAATGACTTCCGTAACGCCTTCTCGGTGATCCGGTTACCGGAGGAATTGTCCTTTATGGTCTCTTTCGTCATCCATTTCCTGCCCTTATTGTCACAGCGGTTCAAGGATGCAGTTATCCTCCTGCGTTACCGTGGCTTGGATCTCAGGCGCAATTCCCTGCCCCAGAGGATACGGATTTACCGGATCATTATCCTGTCCGTGCTGACCGGATTGCTTTATAATGTCCGCTATCAGGCAATCGCTTTGGAATTGAGGGGCTTTCGCAGTCCGGGCGTGAAAACGGTAAGATCACGTTCGGGATTGGCTCTGCCTGACTGGTCAGTGTTTCTTGTCCTGATGATCGCGGGAGCATCGATCCTGATCCACCCGTCCTGATCATTCTCATGTATCTTATTATCAGACAGTAATCTGCCGGTATAATAACGGGACAATGACGGAGATTGGTGCGGTCATTAACCCGAGGTAGGCAATGGACAGATCAATTGATCGCAAGATAGCGGTTGTGCTGTACCATAATTAACCCGCTTTCCGGTCATACTCCATAAGACCATTGAATCAATCTGAGAGTTTAGCCTGACCACTTTCCTCCTTGCTTCTTAACCTTAGTATAACCTTAGTATAACCTTACGACCGTAAGGTTATACTAAGGTT
>CAYZZE010000101.1:0-8440 GCA_964482845.1 uncultured Candidatus Cloacimonadota bacterium | reverse complement strand
CAACAGAATATTCGACACTCAGCCCGGCTGACCAGTTTCCTCCGGGTTGGGGAACGTAGTGATAGATCTGGTAGGTGTGGTCAGTGAGATTATTGATCCTGAAGAAAGAAGAGACTTTGAGATCGCCAAACTGGCGTTGCCAGGTGATCCCACTATCGATCACCGTCCAGGGCTTCAGCGGAGCGATCAGATTATCCGGCGTAGTCCACTGCTCACCCGTATGCGTCACCTTCTGCCACCAGCGCCAATTGCGCCATATGAATTCTGAATTGAGGGTCAGGATCCGATTGGGAGTGTAGATCAATCGGGGCTGACTATCCAGAATCAGATTGCGCGATTCGGTGAAGGTGGTCAGCATTGACAGATTGATCCACCTAACCGGTTGCAGATTCAGCTCCATTTCCCAGTTATTGATCTCCGCTCTGCCCAGATTAAGCGGCTTCCAGACCGGTCCGAATAGATAACTCTGCCGCCACTGGATAAGATCACGCAGAGCATTGTGATGATAGGTCACTTTCGTTTGCACACGCTCATGCTGCATTGCCATCCAGATCTGAAAGCCCTTCGCGCGTTCCGGTCTGAGTTCGGGATTACCTACCGTCTGCGTATCTCCTTTCCAGTAAAGGTCATAGAACGAAGGTAAAGAAAATGAGGATCCCCTGGTGGCGCCCCATTCCAGATCGAGCAGCCAGGGATAGAGTATGGCGAATTCCAGCCGGTGAGTAAGGTATCCCTTGTCCGGAGTGCGGTCATGACGCAGGGTAGCCGCCAGGTTTATGGCGATCCCTCCCACATCCAGATCCATAGCCGATTTTGTCCCTGCCGCATAATGGCTCAGGTCTTTACCAAAGGAATTATCCGTCGACAGCAGATTCTTGTTCTGATATTTCCGGCGATTTGTTTCGGCAAAGACGTCCTGCCGCCACCATCCGTGCTGGAAGGAAAGGTTGTTTTTTAGTCCGTGGGACTGATGTGCTTGCCGATAGCGGGCGATATTGACCGGAGTGGGAGCGCGGGTATTGTCGTAAAGCGTATCATCCTTGATCTGCCAGAGGATCATCTGGTTTTTCCATCGACCCGATTCCTGGCGCAATTGGAGGTTTTGATGCAGGGTGCTACCGCTGAGAAAGGCGTGGCGATAAATATCGGTAAAGTTGGTTGGACCTGGCAATTGCCGCCTGAATTGGTCGTGCCTGACCCTCAGATTATAGCCAAAGATCCCTGATTGGCCACCGATAATGATGGCATAGGTGCGTTGGATCCGGGTATTGTTTGCGCGCCGAAACTCGTCATCCACGCCGGATTCGACCGGCAATCTGTATTTAAAGTCGTTATCCGCATTCACCTGTTGCCAAAAGACCTGCCAGGAAAGGCGGCGGGATCGCATTCCCGTCTGCCCGCCACGTTTCCACATACCGAAAGACCCGGCTTCATTGAAGATGCTGCCATCGATCTGCATTTGCTCATCCTGGACGCCTTGGCGGGAAAAGAAATGGATGATACCGCCGATGGCGCCGGTTCCGCCATAGACCGTAGCGTTATTTTTTATGATCTCAATGCGTTCAATGCTTTGCAGATCGATCCGGGATAGGTCGAATGCCTCGCCACTGGGATTGAGTGGAACGCCATCCAGCATTACCAGAGTATGCCGGTTATGGTTGCCGATCAGCCCCACGGTTTGCCGTTCTCCCATCAGCGGAGTATCAGCACTGAAAGGCGTGGTCATACTTGCAATGAGGTCGGTGGCGCGGCGGCCGGAGATATCATCGATCCGCAATCCGCTCATATCCGCAGCGGAGACAAAATCATGCTCAAATCTTCCGGTCACGCTGATCGGAGGAAGTTCCACGGGTTGCGCTTTGAGAACGATCTTAGGCGGCACTTGGGAGGCGGCGTAATCGACATTTTCGTAGCCGATCTTGGAGATGCTGACCCGGGGGGCTTTCGTTTCAAAGTGGATATTGCCCTGTTCGTCGCTGCGTCCGTGCCGGTAACCATCGGTGATGATCACATCCGGCAAAGCACGGCCATTTTCATCCCAGATCTGCGTCCGGATCGTTATGGCATGGTTTATTACTGCCAATACCGACAGGATCAGGATCAATAAAAGCGTCCGAATTCCCACGCCGACCTCTGCCACTCATTAGTTTGGGTCATTTTCCTGCCGCGGCTTCCTGCCCGGATACAAGATGTTTGCCGTGCCGGAGAGCGGATTGAGCACCGTTTGTAATGCAATGCCCATCAGTTCATACAAGCGCTGGGGAGTGATCATTTCTTCGGGTGTTCCGCTACCCAAAACGGTTCCCTTTTGGACAAAGACCAGCCGAGAGGCAAAATTCGCCGCCAGATTGAGGTTATGCGATACTAAAACGATCCCTTTCCCTTGCTCACGATTGATGTCATCCAATAGTTGCATTATCTCGATCTGATGGCTGATATCGAGTTGGGATATGGTTTCGTCCAGGAATATATACTTCGTTTGCTGCACCAGCGCGCGGGCGATGAGGACACGCTGTTTTTCCCCGCCGCTGAGATGATTGAAATAACGCTCCGTAAGTTCTTGCAGATCAAGCAGTCGCATAACTTCAAAAGCCACCTGGCGATCCTCCTCCGACCACGATTGCAACATGCTGAGCCAAGGGTACCTGCCCATCAGGATCATCTCCCTCACCGGATAATCGAATTGGGTCTGGATCTCCTGTGGGACGAATGCCATCTGCCTTGCCAAATCCTGACGACGCAGATCGGTGATATCAATTCCATCGATCTCAATCCTGCCCGACCTCAAAGGCAGAAGTCCCATGATCGAATAGAGCAGCGTGGATTTGCCAGCCCCGTTGGGACCGATGATAACGGTTAGATCGCCATCCCCGATCTCCAGCGAGAGTCCGTGCAGGACATTGGTCTCAGTATAGCCGCAATAAATGTTTTCCGCCTTGATCATCTGTAATCACCTCTTTTCGGACAGGTTTTCCCGCGTGCTTTTTTTGTCAATATGGGCTTTGACCGGCAACCTGTGGCAGCGGATGATCGATCTTTGGCTCAAGCCGGCATGACTCCTGAACAGCAGTCGCACCTCCGCGTAAACATACAGTTCACATCCCTGTCCCGCATTGCTCTCATGCGTGATCATTCCAGTCGGGTTCAAAACACTTTGCTCCCGAGATCATGCCGAGTCCTCGGGAGAAGAGTAACTCGAAAGCGTCCGCAATATGTTAGAGATCAATTCGGACAAGTGCATCGGATACCGGATCGCACCAGAAAACCCTGTCCAAAGATATAAGCGCGTTTGGCTCGGACCAAAGATTTCCCTTGACGATATCGCTCAGATACTAGATGAGATCAGGAATTGTTAATATCCATTAAGTTGTTTAATTGAAAGATAATATACTCGAATGGGAGAGAAGATGACCGGAACGAAGGAATCAATCCGTAAACTGCAGAAAAAAGAAGAACAGACCCTCAAGATGGGGGGTGATAATGCGATCGAAAAGCAGCATGCCAGCGGCAAATTGACAGCTCGGGAGCGTTTGGATCTGCTCTTTGATCCCGGCTCCTTCCGGGAGATCGATATGTTTGTGCATCACCGCTGTGACAATTTTGGCATGGAAAAACTGGATATCCCCTCGGATGGCGTGGTGACCGGGCATGGCATGGTCGAGGGACGCCCGGTCTTTGCCTTTTCCCAAGATTTTACCTCGCGGGGCGGCAGTTTGGGAGAAATGCATGCTGCCAAGATCAGTAAAGTAATGGATATGGCGCTCAAGTCAGGCGTTCCGCTGGTGGGGATCAATGATTCCGGCGGAGCGAGGATTCAAGAAGGCGTGGATGCGCTGCGCGGTTATGGCGATATCTTTTTCCGTAATTCCCGTGCCAGCGGAGTGATCCCCCAAGTCACTGCCATCATGGGTCCCTGTGCCGGCGGAGCGGTCTATTCTCCGGCGATGACGGACTTCGTGTTTATGGTCAAAAATACCAGTTTTATGTTCATTACCGGACCTGATGTGATCCGTGCCGTGACCGGCGAAGAGACCACTCAGGAGGAACTTGGCGGGGCAATGTCGCACAATAGCAAGAGCGGAAATGCCCATTTTGCCTGCGAGAACGATGCCGATGCCATCGCACATATCAAACGGCTCCTGAGCTATCTGCCCTCGAACAACATGGAAGACCCACCCCACAAGGCGACGACCGACGATCCCCACCGCCTCTGTCCCGATCTGGACGAGATCATTCCTGACGATCCTAAAATCAGTTATGATATGAAGGACGTCATCCATACCATCGTGGATGATGGGGAGTTCTTTGAGCCACATCAGTACTATGCGCAGAATATCATTATCGGCTTTGCAAGGATGAATGGACGGGTGATCGGTATCATCGCCAGCCAGCCTCTGATCCTTGCCGGCTGCCTCGATATTGATGCCTCCGATAAGGCGACCCGCTTTATCCGTTTCTGTGATTCCTTCAATATCCCGTTGGTGACACTGGTGGACGTTCCGGGCTATTTACCCGGCACGCAACAGGAATGGCATGGCATCATCCGTCACGGCGCCAAACTCCTGTGGTGCTACTCGGAAGCAACGGTGCCCAAATTAACGGTGGTCACTCGCAAGGACTACGGTGGCAGTTACATCGCCATGAGTTCGCGCCATCTGGGAGCGGATATGGTCTTTGCCTGGCCCATGGCTGAAATTGCAGTCATGGGTGCACAGGGTGCCGCCAATATCATCTTCCGCAAAGAGATCAATGAAGCGGAGGACAAGATCGCCAAACGCCTGGAAATGATCCGCATCTATGAAGAACAATTCAATAATCCCTATGTGGCCGCCAGCCGCGGTTATATTGACGCCATCATCCGTCCCAGCGAAACCCGCGCCCGATTGGTCGATGCGCTGGAGATCCTCTGCACCAAGAGCGAGAGTTTACCACCCAAAAAACACGGGAACATCCCGGTATAAAGGGATCCAATATGGATAACGACAGCAAAAAACTTGCCGCCATTGCCGGAGTCATGGCATTGATCAATGCCAAAACGCCAGTATCCGTGCCCCGCCGTGAACCTGATCTTCCCACGCCCTGGGCGGCCTATAGCCGTCAACAAACGATGCAGTATCGTGATATCACTCAACGCAGAATCATCAAAAGAACGAGATAAAGGAGCATGAGTATGGACAAACACGGTGTTTTGGAAATGCGTCCAATGCGCTATGAGACCGACCGTCCCGTCGCTGAAAACCCGATCAAGATCCAGGACCTGTCCTTCCGGGACGGGCATCAATCGATCTTTGCCACCCGTGGTAGAACTGAGGACATGGTGGCAGTGGCGGAATTGATGGATCAGGTGGGGTTCTATTCCATGGAGGTCTGGGGTGGAGCGACTTTTGACACAATGCACCGCTATCTGGGTGAAGATCCTTGGCAACGCATCCGCACCCTCAAGCAGTATATCAAAAAGACGCCCTTTTCCATGTTGCTCCGGGGACAGAACCTCGTCGGCTACCAGAACTATGCCGACGATGTCGTTCAAGCATTCGTCCAGCGTGCCTGCGATAATGGCATCGATATCTTCCGCGTCTTTGATGCGCTCAATGATTTCCGGAACTTCCAAACCGCCGCGCCCATCATCAAAAAGAACGGCAGGCATTTCCAGGGAACAATCTGCTATTCGTTGACCGAGCAGCGCTTGGGCGGCGAGATCTATAACACGGACTACTTTGTAAATAAAGCCAAAGAACTTGAGGCAATGGGTGCAGACACGATCTGCATCAAGGATATGGCTGGACTGGTAGCGCCCTATGATGCTTATAATCTGGTGCGAGCACTCAAATCAGCCGTCAAGGTGCCGATCCATTTGCATACACATTTCACTTCCGGTATGGGTGATCTGGCACTGCTCAAAGCGATCGAGGCAGGAGTGGATATCATTGATACCTGTATCGGTCCCTATGCCTATCGCTCTTCACATACCGCTGTCGAGCCGTTGGTTATTACACTTTTAGGGACTAACCGTGATACCGGATTCGATATCCGGCTGATCAATCTCATCTCCAAGGAAATGGAGAAAGCGATCCCCAAATATCTGGAATTTGCTGATAATACCAAGTTCTCCATCATCGATACCGATGTCATCATTCATCAGACGCCGGGCGGGATGCTCTCCAACCTCGTCAACCAATTGCGGCAGATGGATGCCCTGGACAAACTGGACGATGTCTTTGCCGAGATACCCAAGGTTCGCAAGGAATTGGGACAAATACCATTGGTGACGCCTACCAGCCAGATCGTTGGCATCCAGGCGGTGAATAATGCACTCTTTGATACCAAAGACGGCGAATATGCCCGCATCACCGAACAGGTCAAGGATTTGTGCTATGGCCTCTATGGCAAGACGACCCTGCCCATCGATCCAGAAGTCCAAAAGAAAGCACTGGTTGGCTATCCCCGTGGCGAAACGCCGATCACCTGTCGTCCCGGTGACGTGATCGAACCCGCCATGCAGAAGATCCATGATGAACTGCAGGATCTGGCAAAAGACATCGATGATGAATTGATCGTTGCCATCTATCCCATCACCGGCAAGAAATTCCTCAGGATCAAACATGGCTTGGAACCGATGCCGGATGAGATGAAGCCCAAGACCCTCGAAGAAGTCAAAAATGCTCTTAAAAAGGATAAAGCGATGTCAGAAAAGAACAAGGAAATCCCTCCAAAACCTGATGGGATCAGACAGTTTGACGTCTATGTGGACGACGAATACTTCCTGGTGGAAGTCAGTGAGAAAGGTGCTACTCCCCGTATAGTCACCCCCAACGTAACAAAGCCGGCGGTTCAACCCGCTGTCCCACCTGCTAATCCCGCTCCCAAACCGGCAACCGAACCCATTGTCGAAACCGCTGTCTCAGCTGAAGGCGGCACACCCATCACTGCTCCGATGCCTGGTATGTTCGTTCGCTATGAGAGGCATCCCGGTGACAAGATAGAGATCGGTGAGACCGTTCTCGTCCTGGAAGCAATGAAGATGTATAATAATATCCCCAGCCCGGTCAAAGGCATCGTCGCAATGACCCCCCTCAAAGCCGGTGACCCAGTGGGCAAGGGAGAAATTCTGGCGATCATCCAACCTAAAAAAGGAGGATAGATGCAGTTCAAAAGTCAGATTATGGACAAAGCGCAGATGGAACGTACCATCCATCGTATGGCGCATGAGATATTGGAACAGAACCGTGGACTGGAAAAGATCCGCCTGGTGGGCATCCGCTCGCGGGGCGTGCCCTTGGCAGAGCGGCTCTCGGCGTACCTGAAACTGATCGAAAATCAGGAGATCCCGGTCGGTGTTCTGGATATCACCCTCTACCGTGACGACCTGTCCACGATCTCACATCAGCCGGTGATCAAGGGCAGTTCGGTAGATTTTGACATCGAGGATGCCGTGATCGTGCTCGTGGATGACGTGCTCTTCACCGGCAGGACTGTCCGGGCTGCGATCGATGCGCTACTGGACTTTGGCAGACCACGCCAGATCCAACTGGCAGTTCTTATCGACCGCGGACACCGTGAGCTGCCGATCAAGGCAGATTATGCGGGCAAAAACGTCCCAACTTCCAAGGAAGAAATCATTAAGGTCGCATTTGAGGAAACTGATGGCGAGGAATCGGTCAAGATCGTTCTGGTCTAAGTATCAGCAACGCTGCCAAGAGAACCGTTCGCTGCTGTGCGTTGGTCTGGATTCAGCGTTGGAGATGCTGCCCACTTCGGTGCGCTGTGCACCCAATCCTATTTGGGAGTTTAACCGCCGGATCATCGATGCCACCTGCGATGAGGTCTGTGCCTACAAACCCAATCTCGCTTTCTATCTGTCGGATGGCAATCGCGGTTGCAAAGCACTGCTCAAGACCATTGAATACATTCCCGAGGATATACCGGTGATCCTGGATTGCAAAGCCGGCGACATCGGAAACACCATGGATAGTTATGCCAATGCCTTCTTTGAAGGTTTTGGCGCTGATGCGATCACGGTCAATCCCCTGATGGGCGCCAATGTGATCGAGCCGGTACTGACTGATGATGTCCGCTTTGCCTTCGCCCTTGTCCTAACATCCAATCCTTCGGCAGCGGACTTTCTTCTGCGTGACGCTTTGGCCGATCACATCGCCGCATGGTTACATCAATTCCCTCGGGAACAGATGGGCGCGGTGGTCGGAGCCACTCATCCCAATGACCTCAAGCGGATGCGGCAATCGATGCCGGGACGCATTTTCCTGATCCCTGGCATCGGCGCACAGGGCGGTGACCTGGCGTCGGTGATGAAGCATTCCATTGACAGCCATGAACAACCCAATATCCTGATCAATTCCTCCCGCGGGATCATCTTTGCCGACCGGGGACAGGACTTTGCCACCGAGGCAAAAAGACAGTCACAGTTGCTGCGGGACGAGAT
>CAYZZE010000100.1:0-8510 GCA_964482845.1 uncultured Candidatus Cloacimonadota bacterium | reverse complement strand
AACTCTCTAAATTTTTCAACGGTCTTATAATGAACGATACGGAGCAACAAACTACTTGACGTATCATCGGTGGACAGGATGGTGGAAAAAAGGTGATAAAAGTATAAGGATCATTGGTTTACAATATGAAGGATTGTCTGATGGATCGTGATCTGGCGCTTGATCTGCATAAGCGTCTGATCGAGCAGGTCACGGCTGAATGCACGTATCAGCAGAAGTTTAGCGCTTTGCGTAACATTTTGGAGTGTATTTATAAAAACCTTACGCTCTCCAGCAGTGTGACTTTCAGCGGTCTATTCGCCCGGATGCAATTTGTCCATACCGAATTCAGCGTACCGGCAGACCTTAATACCCAGGCTAATCTGCTCCGCTTGAAATGCAATGAGGTGATCCATGAGGACAAAGCAAAAGTCACGGATGCCGACGTTCATTCCGCCATTCTCGTCTTGTGTGATCTCTTGCGGTTCGTGTCACCGGTCGAAGACCATCCTGCTTTGAGTGATTATCTAAAACAAGTTCAAGCCCAGCCCTACGCCGGCAGAAAGGACAATCCCAAAGCCGGTTTTAGCGCTATGCTACAGGATTGGAAGGTCATCCAGGACGGGAACCAGCGCAAACTGGAGATCAATGCGCTGAACGAACTGGGTATCTTCTGCCGGATCATACTCTATGATGACCTCAAATTCAATGTTCCCGGCAGACAATGGACACATCTGGCAAGATCACTGTGGAAACATTGTGTGATCCATTTTGAGAACCTCAGTATCCTTGCTGGCAATGATCATGCCTATGTCTCCAATCCGGAAACGCTTGTGGTCTTGGAACCCGATTTTCTGATCGATGTGACCGGGATCGCTGATTGTTTTACCAATGCTACCTATTACCCCCAGTTGTTCGTCCTCGGCAAAATGATCTCTGAACCCAGCACGGATAAGATGATCCAAGGCAAGATGGTCAATTCGATGCTGGATGAATTGATCCTGAGACCGAAACAGGAGTATGATGACCTCTTTCGCCGGTGCTTTGCCCTCAACTCCATCTCGATGGTCGCGCTGGGACTGGAAACCGCCAAACGTATTCACGAAACCATCAAAGCCAATCACTTTCCGCAGATTATCAGATTCGCCGCTTCGCTCAGCCAGGACGGAGTGTTGATCGAGCCGGCGTTTATCTGTCCGCAGTACGGGTTGCAGGGACGGCTGGACATACTTTACCTGCGCAAAGACAAACACTCGATCGTGGAACTCAAAAGCGGCAAATCCAAGGACAATGATATCTGGATCCAAAACCGGATGCAGGTAATCGGCTATTATATGATGGTGAGGCACGTCTATGGCCGGCAAAATCTGGGACACTGCAGCATCCTCTATTCCGAAGATCAGGACAACCCGCTGAGAAATGTCCCCACCGGCACCGTAAACGAACAGAACCTACTGATGTGCCGCAACCGGATCATCGGACTTATGCGCCTCCTGCTGACCGATCCTCAGGCATTCTTCGACTGGCTCAAACTGTCCCCGGTGGACTATGGCACACAATTTACCAATGATAAGGTGAACAGGGTGATCGAATGCCTCCGGAACTGCTCTGAATACGAATATGAGTGGCTGATCAATCAGGTGAGATTTGCCGTCCGTGAGATCTGGCACGTCAAGATCGGATCAAATGACGGCAGGCGGGAAGGGATCTATGGGTTCAATGGCTTGTGGCGTCTGAGCGTGCAAGATAAGATCAATGATTATGGCATCATCACAGGCATGCGGATCGTGGATTGGACTCAGCAGAGCATCAGGTTTACCCTCAAAGATAGCAAAAACATCTCCAATTTTCGCCAAGGCGATCTCATCGTCCTCTATGAAGCCAGCCGGCAAGTAGATAAACAGGAGATCCTGCGCGGAAGCATCGTCACCATTGACGATCGATCGGTGCAGATCAACATCCGTGGCGGCATCACCAATGGATATCGCTTGACCAGCAATTCGTTATGGTCGATCGAACCAGATATCCTCGAAGCGCCCTTATACGCATCACTATCAGGCGTGATAAGTTTTCTTAAAACGGAAGATAACAAAAGAAAACTGTTCTTCGGTATTCGGCAACCGGATCTGGAAATAGAGGATCTGGAAACGGGACATTCTGATGCCACATCCAATATCATCAGACAGATCGACAACAGCAAGGACTACTACCTCGTGCAGGGTCCGCCCGGCACAGGCAAAACATCCGAATTGCTGTCCCGCTACGTGCAGCATCTCTGGCACGATACGTCCAAACGACTGATCATCCTGAGTTTTACCAATCGTGCCGTGGATGAGATATGCCAAAACCTCTTCAAACACGGTATCCCCTATATTCGCACCGGCAATTCGTCCGTTCTGCGCCAGAATATTCTAAGTAACATCACGCAGGACAAGCGATTCAATGATATATCCCGGATCCTCAAAGATAACCGTGTCTGGGTATCGACTGTCCAGAGTTGCCTCTCCTGGTTCAATGACCTGACCAGCATATCACAGATCGATGAACTTATAATTGATGAATCATCCCAGATCATAGAGAGTTCCATCCTCGGCATCGCAGCCAAAATCAGGAAGACGATCCTGATCGGCGACATGAATCAATTGCCCTGTATCGTAGTTCAATCACCGCTTACCTATGAATTCGCATCACCGGTGCTGCAGGATCTGGCTTTTGAGGCATACAATCAATCCCTTTTTGAGCGGTTGATCCGACTTTGCATCCGTAACAACTGGCACCAGAGTTGGTCGATGCTCACCCGTCAATATCGGATGCATATCCAGATCGCCGAACTGGTAAGCGAGAATTACCAGAACCGTCTGGTCTGCGGCAGCGAGCGGCAGAAAGAACCACTTAACCGCTATAATAGTGATGATCCGTTTCTCAATAACCGGATCATCTGGATCGACACTCCACCAGCACAGACCAAACACATCGACCATCAGCATGTAAGCTTGGTCGATCATATCCTGAAGGTCTTGGCGAATGCCGGTATCATTCCCGATCCCGAAACCGATCTGGGTATCATTGCCCCCTTCCGGGCTCAGATCAACGCCATCCGTAACGTGGCAAGCGAAACGTATCCAACGCTGACGATCGATACCGTGGAGCGGTTTCAGGGCTCGGAACGTAGCAACATTATTTTCTCGATCCCGCTTAATCATCGTAATGACATCAGATTGATCGAATCGGTCTCGGCTGATGGAAGTATCGATCGCAAATTGAATGTTTCAGTGAGCCGGACGCGTGACCGTCTGATCATTATCGCCAATCTTGGTCTTTGCCGACAATCACCCCATTATCGGAAACTGATTGACAAAATCCAGTCAAACGGAATTGTTCTCCCGATTCATCAGATATCAATGTAATTGAATAAAGGAGCGTTTATTATGACTCAGCAACCACCCAATCAGATCAATATCAAGATCGATGAAAAAGTAGGCGAAGGGATCTATGCCAATTTCTTTGTCGTGACCAATTCCCCCTCGGAATTTGTCATTGACTTTGGCAGGATGCTGCCCGGAATCCCCGATGCCAAGATCTTTACCCGGGTGGTAGCCACCCCCCAGCATGCCAAGCAATTACTCCAGATCTTACAAAAGAATATCGATGCCTTTGAGGGTCAGTTTGGCGAGATTAAGATCTTTGGACAACAGGAAAACAAGTCAGTTGGTTTCAAGCAGGAACCACACCCGGCAACCAAACAATAGAACAGCGATCAGACCATCGGTCAATAAATCACTTGACGAAAGAACCGACCTCAAAGAGATGGGACAAGACTTGTTTTTTCATGAATTTGACTAAATAAGGGAGAAATAGAGTAATGAAAAAATCCTCCTGGCGCGGACTGATAACGATAGTTTTCTTTGTGGTGATACTATTTTATCTTACTCCGCTGATCATATCAGTTCTGGTTTCCAAACCAGCAGTTAGCGTTGGTGAAACAACAGAACAAACCAAAACCGAGACCAGCATGCTTCCGAGTTGGTGGGCAAATCACAAACTGAATCTGGGTCTTGACCTCAGAGGCGGAATGCAACTGCTTTTAGAAGTGGACACTTCCGAATTGGCTTCGGACGAGATAGATGATGCGGTCAATCACAACATCCGTATCATCCGCGAACGCGTTGACCAATTTGGGGTTGCCGAACCTTCCATCCAAAAACTTGGACGCAGCCGCATACTGGTTCAGTTACCTGGCGTAAAGGATGATCCCAATAATGCAAAAAACCTGATAAAACAAACCGCCATGCTCGAATTCAAACTGGTGGCAGACCCCCAAAAAGCCAGTG
The DNA here is from genome assembly GCA_964482845.1 of uncultured Candidatus Cloacimonadota bacterium. GTDB lineage: Bacteria > Cloacimonadota > Cloacimonadia > Cloacimonadales > Cloacimonadaceae > VGPI01. The sequence goes on along the minus strand of CAYZZE010000100.1, from coordinate 4,200 downwards.
ACATCCTGGATGCCATAGATCTTTTTGTTAAGACCAACGTTAATCTTTTCCCGGTTTTGTCGGAAGTGCATTCCGATGTCACTACTGCTGTTCCGGATAGCGCCAAAGAAGCCACCGGATTGGATGGTCTGTTCAGTTCTATGCTCAGTTTTACCGATGGCGGATATATGCTGCCTCGGGTCGGCACCAAAGAATTTAATGCCGTAACCGCGATGATGGCAGATTCGCTATTTGCCAGAGCCCTGCCGGTCGGTTATGTCCTGGCAATGGAAAAACGCGATCTGGCAGACGAAAGAGCTCCCCGTGGTTTGTTTGTTTTGCAGGAAAATGCTGAATTGATCGGTAGTGACATCAAATCCGCTCTGGTCGAATATGGCTCACCGCAAGCAAGTGATCCCCGGGTCGCCAACAAGCCATACATCTCATTGGAACTGAATCCCGAAGGCAGACGCAAATTTGAACGGGTCACTGGCAACAACATCAACCACAGATTGGCCATCGTCCTGGATGGAGTCGTCTATTCCGCTCCCAATATCCAGGAACGCATCGCTGGCGGCAGGGCACAGATCACCGGAAGATTTACCCATTCCGAAGCACAGGAACTCAGCATCGTGCTCAATACGGGTAATCTGAGAGCACCGATCAACATTCTCTCCGAAGTAACGGTGGGTGCCACGCTTGGTGCTGATAGCATCAAAGCCGGCAAGATCGCCGGTCTCATCGGATTCCTTGCCGTGGTATTGTTTATGTTGGTATTCTATAAATTTAGTGGCTTGATCGCCGATATCGCCCTTCTCTGCAACATCGGATTCATACTGGCGATGCTTACCGCCTTTGGTGCAACGCTCACCCTTCCGGGAATCGCCGGTATCATACTCACGATCGGTATGGCCGTGGATGCCAATGTACTGATCTTTGAACGGATCAAAGAAGAACTTGATATCGGTAAGACCCCACGCAGCGCTGTCGATGCCGGATACAAACGTGCCATCATCACCATTTGGGACGCCAATCTCACCACTCTGATTGCTGCAGCTGTATTATACAACTTTGGCAGCGGACCGATCCGCGGCTTTGCCATCACTCTGGCGATCGGTATCATCGGTTCAATGTTCACCGCCATCATTTTGGTTCGTTCCATCCTGGAAAACCTGCTTACTGGCAAGATCAAGACCCATTTGAGCATATAGGAGCGGAACCATGAGATTATTCCAGAATACTAACATCCAATTCGTCAAGTACCGTTACGTTTTCTACCTGATTTCGCTCATTGTGATCATCGCCGGTCTTGCCGGTATTTTTATCCGGGGATTCAATTGGAGCATCGACTTTACCAGCGGTATCACCACTCAGATCAATCTAAAACCGCTCAACGCTGAGCAAAGGGCAGCCCGGCAACGCCAGCTTGAAAACGTTGCAACTGTAACCCCAGAAATAGTCGGCGATGATTCAACTGAAATGACGGAACCCGCAACGCCATTAGCGGTCGATATCCCCACCGGCGCACTCGAACCCGTCAGGATCGATCAATTGCGTAGCATCCTGCGTACCAATGGTTTCCCCGATGCCGAGATCCAATATGTGGATGATCCTGCAGACGCCACCTTTATGATCAAGACCAAACAGACTGAGACCGATACCGTCGGCGGTATGGACGATCGTCAAAAACTGGTCAACGTCCTGAAAGAGAATTTCGCTCCTTATATCGCCGGCAGAAGTATCTCCGATGACGTGATCCGTGATTTCTTTGTCGTCGGTCCCAAAGTCGGCGGGGAGATGCGTGCTGATGCAATCTATGCGGTCTTTATTGCTTTGCTGCTGATCATAATCTATATCTGGATCCGCTTTGAATTTACCTTTGGCTTGATGGCTGTGATGGCTGTCTTCCATGACGTGATCTGCATCGTGGGCATCTTTGCCCTGACCGGAAAGGAGATCTCGATCCAGATCGTGGCAGCGCTCTTGACGATTGTCGGTTACTCGATCAATGATACCATCGTGATCTTTGACCGCATCCGCGAAGACCTGAAACTGAACCGCAAGGAACCCTACGAAAAGGTATTCAATACATCATTGAACCGCACCCTGGGCAGAACTTCCATTACCGGAGGTACCACCCTGATGACGGCTCTGGCACTGCTTTTCTTTGGCGGTCCAGTCATCAATGACTTTGCCTTTGCCATCACTTTGGGTGTACTCTTCGGTTCATATTCTTCCATCTTCATCGCCAGCAACCTGGTCGTGGAGACCTTCCATCTCACCCACAAAGAAAAGAAATCGATCCAAAAACTCACCAAAAAGAAATAGACCGTTACTGTCAGGAGATTATCCTGATGGCTTTGATGACTTAGAACTCCGGAATATCTCGCGTGTCAGGGTGTTCCGGAGTTTTCTTTTTCTGCGTTGTGGCATTTGTCGCCGGTCGCCTTAGTTTATCCATAGAAAATAATCTCTCCGGGAGGAACAATGAAACTGATACATTACGACCAAGCCGCTCTCGAACCGGTATATGCCGAAGGCGCCAATGGCGCCAATATCCGTTGGCTAATCAGTGAAAAGGACGGTGCCCCCAATTTTGCCATGCGGATGTTTGAAGTCGAGCCCGATGGTAATACTCCCTATCATCAGCATTCTTGGGAACATGAGATCTATTGCCTGGGTGGCAGCGGGATGCTGGTAACCGAACGCGGTGAAATGCCCTTTACCAATGGTGATATCATCTACGTCGATCCCAACCTTTTACATCAGTTTAAGAACGTGGGAATGGACACCCTTCGTTTCCTCTGCCTGGTTCCCCACGAACAACCAGTAATCAAAAAGACGCTCAATCCATTTGCCGGCGAGACTGCCAATAACTGCTAACATTAAGGATGTTTAATGGACACAACCAATCTCAAGTTCTTTCACGCCCTGCTCAATGCCCCCAGCCCCTCCGGTTATGAAAGCCCTGCCCAAAAGGTGGTTGCCGCCTATCTCAAGAAATATGCGGATAAGGTGGAGACCGATATCATCGGAAACGTGATCGCCCTCAAAAAGGGCAGCGGAAAACACAAAGTGATGATCATCGGTCATGCCGATGAGATCGGACTGATCATCAATCATATCGATGACCGAGGATATATCTACGTAAAAACCCTCGGCGGCTTTGATCTCAATCTGCTGCCCGGGCTCCGCGTAAATGTTCACCATAGTGATCAGATCGTGCGCGGCATCATCGGCAAGAAACCCATCCACATGATGCGCGGCACCGATGATCCACCCAAACTCAAGATCGAAGATATGTGGATCGATATCGGCGCCAAAAGCAAAGATGATGCCCTTACCAAGATCGCTTTGGGCGATGTCATCACTTACAACTCACAAATCGAAATGCTCAATGATGACCTCATCGTAACCAAAGCCACCGACAACAAAGCCGGCGTCTATGTCGCTGCCGCTGTCATGCGCGAACTGGCACAAAGGACGATCAAGGCAAATTACTACGCCGTTTCATCCGTAGGCGAAGAGACCACCATGCGTGGTGCACGAACCAGTTCTTTCCGCATCGAACCGGATATCGCCATCGCCGTGGATGTGACCTTTACTTCCGATATCCCCGACGCGGACAAACGCATCTATGGCGATGTCGCCCTCGGCAAGGGACCAGTACTCACTCTCGGTTCTGCCATGCACCCCAAGATCCTTTCCCTGATCCAGGATACCGCCAATGACCTGGAGATCCCCTATCAAGTGGAGATCGCTCCCGCCGGTACAGGCACCGATGCTGACGCCATCCACTCCCAAAGAACCGGCTCTGCCACCGCCGTACTCAGCATTCCCAATCGCTATATGCACTCTCCTAACGAAGTCATTGCCATCTCCGATCTCGACAATGCAGTCAAATTATTGGCTGCCTTCATCCAAAAACTGGATGGAAAGATCAACCTGTTGAGAATCTGATCCAACCTACTGCACATTCAGGACTGCCATACTTGTCATTAGAGTGTGGTAGTCTCTTTTTGTTACTTATCCTCTAATAATGGTTTACAATGACCAACTGAGCGGTCATAGGTTTTCTAAAGCGTTCCCAAAGTGATCGTGACAGGCTCGATCCCCAGATCGTGCCCTTGCTCGCCAGCGTTAACCAAGCCATTATCCTCCCTGAATCAAGCGTTAATTATTAACCCTTGATAAGAGCGTTGCACATACTGGAATCACCAT
>CAYZZE010000099.1:0-8535 GCA_964482845.1 uncultured Candidatus Cloacimonadota bacterium | reverse complement strand
CCTTACGACCGTAAGGTTATACTAAGGTTATACTAAGGTTATCAAGCAAGGAGGATAGTGATAAGTCAACCCTCTGGATTATTCAGCGGCCTTTCTCGGGAGGAGCTTAATTTAAACCCGCCTGTTTCAACCAAGTAACGTCAAGTGCATTTGCCACAAAGAGAGGAAGGAAAGGGAATTTGTTGATTACGGTCGAAGAAAATCTGTCCCTTGCATCGTGTAACGTATTATCAATTCAGGTAGAACCAGGTGACAGAGGCATGAATTGAACGAGGTATCGGATAAGAACCGTAATAAAAACCTTCGTTAACGTTTTTGAAGGCGACGGTAAACTCAAAGAGGTCGGTGATGCGAACCCCCGCCCAGAGGTCGATGATCGCTGAATTGTCAATAATCCTGGCCAGTTCATTGGCAGAAATATAACTGGAATGACCGATCAGTGCTAAGCCGCCGAAAATGGCGTTTTTCCGCTGGAGGTTACGAGTGAGGTTCAGTCGGCTTTGATATCGCCAAACCTGATATTCACGTAGTATATCTTCAGGCTGTTGCCAGTTCAGGATCTGCTCCGTTCGCCATTCATAACTGCCTGTTTTATAAGTGTATACCGCTGCGAGATTGACAAATAACAGATTTTTGCCGATCTGTTCATTAGCACTTACCGGACTGGTGGAGGCGGGGATGTTGTTGATCAACTTCTGGATGCCGAAAGCAGAACTCAATTTGGCAGATGGTAGCGGATACCATTCGCCGTAGGTGGCAATTGCGTGTTTTTGTTCAATATTGACAGCATTCAGGATCGTCCCATCCAGATAGACACTGCGGCTTCGGTCGAAAGAAGATGGTGTTTTATTGCGAAAACGGGCATAGAGACCTGCTTTCATGTGGTCATTCTGATAGCTAATAACGCCTGTTGCCAAGAGCCGGGAAAAGTCATCAAGACGCAAAGATATCTCCGGTTTTACAGGCAAATGCCGATAACAAAACCCGAAATCCAGACGATCATCGAAATTGTCATTGTCATAAAGCGGATCATAGTTTCTATCGACTTGCGCTCTTTCATAACGCAGTCGCAACCAAAACGCATCCCAATCCCAGTCCCTGCTGGCATACAATTGCCATCCCTCCATTTTATAACGCCTTACGAAGCGTGAAGAAAAAAGAGTCTCTGATTGGCGTTGGACACCCAGATCGGCATAAGGGGTCTTAAGATTCAAGATCAGAGACTGCGATCGGTGATCAACATTTAATATAACAGGTTGCCAATATATTGGATTAAGAGTCATTGATGAAATCGATTCATCTATGTTATCATAATAAATCGATACTGAATAGTCATTTGTATCGTATTTTGTAAATACACTCCACGATGTCTGCCCACTCAGTTGTTCCAGCCACCAGCCGTCTTGTACGAGAAAGGAAAAGGACAGGAAAAGATCCGATATATTCCCGAAATGATTCTTGTAAAAAGTACCCCGGGCATAATTGTGATCATAGTCGCCCAATCCGGCTTGGACAACTGCCAAAGACACGGGCTGGTCATATAATCTGGGCTTAAACTCAAGGGTCGAACCCTTGTTCTCACTGGCATTGAAGATCATCAGGTTTTGGACTTGCTGGCTACGCTGGAACCATGAAGGAGGAAGTGAAAACCCAGACCTTACCAGCGAAGATCCCCTTAGGTCGGAGCCGTAATAGTGATATCGGTGCCGGTAAAGACCGGATGCTGCAAGCGGATAGAAAGTGTCTGGACGGATAACCGGATCCCGGTGAATATCTTCCTCCATCCGCGTGGCAATTATCCAATCAAATATAGCGCCTTGATCTGCCAGGGCTTTGCTTTGCTCATCCTCCTCCAAGGTAGCGACAGTCATCGGTCTGGATTGCAGTTTTACAGTTATAACCAATTCTGTTTCTTTAACATTCCCGTCTATGATCAAAGGTAATACCTTAATTATATTTATGTAATCTGCTAATATATCAGTTAATTCAGGAGCATCAAGCACCCGTATCAATTGAGCGGTGCTATCGGTCCTGACTTTGATCAATGCTTTAACCTCGGGAGGATCATAGACCTTTTCCCAGCCCGGAGGCAGGATCATAATTGCCTCTCCCAACAATCTGGGGGTCTGCGTCTGAGCATTGATGCCGGAAGCAAAAGCCATTAGCATAACAAGGATGATCAGAGCCAGTTTTGCTCTTTGTACCATAGATAAGTCCTTTGCAATTGACCCTTGATATCCGTTTCCGGATCCCAGCCGATGAGATCTTTGGCTTTGTCAATACTGCAGAGCCATGCAGGCGCAAGCATTTCCTTGACCTTCTGACCATTGAGCAAAAGCGCTTCATTCCTTAGTTTTCCGATAGCGTCGGAGATTTTTGCAGCCAGTTTAATCACTGTTTCCGGAACGATAACACGCAATCCTTTTCTGCCTGTTATCTGTTCGATCCAATCCTGTATATCATCGTAACAATAGGTTTTACCATCCGAGGCGAAAAGAACCTGATTGACTGTCTTGGGATCAAGTATGGCAGGTTCGACAAATCGGCATAACTGTCCTATATAGATGAGGTTTACATATCGCTTACGGAATCCGACTTGAATCTTGAGCCCACGCTGCGCCATCCGAAACAGGGGCAGGAAATCGTGGTCTCCTTCGCCAAAGACCGAGACCGGACGGATGATCGTCCAAGGGGTCCGACAATGCCTACGGATTAGTTCTTCCGCTTTGTATTTGGTTTTGCCGTAGTTGCTTAGAGGTTGTGGAGGATCCTCTTCCCGTTTTGGGATCATATCCAGGGAAGGACCGCTGACGGCTTGACTGCTGATGAAGACGAACCGTTTGATGGAGGGCATTCCATTGATTGTGTCGATGATCCGGCGGGTCATATTGACGTTTGCCTCATACATCTGAGAGTAGGAGAGGGCACGCGTTTTACCGGCATTGTGGATGATAATGTCAACCCCATTCAGGGTCATCATAAGGGAATTGATATCTGAATAGTCAATGATCCGGATATCGCTATCGGGAGGTAGCAAAGCGGTATTTGCCTGATCTCTAACCAATACGATAACCTTATGCCCTGCATACGATAAATGTTTGACCAGATTGCTGCCGACAAACCCGTTGGCACCGGTTACCGCTATCTTCATCGTCTCTCCATTTATCGATGGTATGGTGGGCGCTAAGGGACTTGAACCCCTGACCACTTGCGTGTAAAGCAAGCGCTCTCCCAACTGAGCTAAGCGCCCACATCATATCTGGTCGGGGTGAGAGGATTCGAACCTCCGACCCCTGGTTCCCAAAACCAGTGCGCTAACCGGGCTGCGCTACACCCCGCAGATTCCGCCACGAATTCTTGGGGCGCTCTTTTGTCAAGTGTTTCCTCTATGGCCATGAAAGCCTCTCACACTTTGGGTCTGGTCAACAAATGAAGCATTATTTATGCACAAGAAATGATGTCTGTCGCCTTTCCTTTTTCCTTGACGATATTTCAGGGATTGGAGATTTTGGCTGAAATCAAGATATGTTCTCCATGAAGAGGTATTTAATGAAATATGATATAATTATCATTGGCGGCGGACCAGCCGGGTTGAGTGCAGCGATCTACGCTGCTCGAGGAGGACTCACAACCGCATTATTCGAGAGTATGATCGTTGGCGGTCAAATCAATGTGACGGCCGAGGTGGAAAACTATCCCGGCTTTGAGGAATCCTTGTCAGGGGTAGAACTTACCGACCGGATGCGTAAACAGGCAGAACGCTTTGGCGCTGAGATCCATTATGTCGAAGTGAATGCTGTCGGTCTGGAAGGTTTGTGCAAGATAGTAGAGACAAGCGAGGGCAGTTTCCGGGCAAAATCCATCATTTTCTGCACGGGTGCCCATCCCCGCTTGCTCAATGTCCCCGGTGAGGAACGATTAACTGGACGGGGGGTATCCTATTGCGCCACTTGTGACGGTGCTTTGTATCGTGACAAGATCGTGGCTGTGGTGGGTGGCGGCGATTCCGCCATCGAAGAGGCAATGTTCCTGACCCGCTTTGCCCAAAAGGTCTTTGTGCTCCACCGCCGCAATGAATTGCGGGCACAACAGATCATTCAGCAACGCGCCTTTGAGAATCCGAAGATGGAATTTGTCTGGAATACCGTAATTCAAGATATCAAAGGCGACAAAAAACTGGAGGAATTGGAACTATATAACCGCCAAACCCAGCAGGTCAGTTTCCTGAAAGTGGATGGACTCTTCATCTACGTAGGCATCCTGCCCAATAATGCGCTATTGGAATCACGGCTGAAGCTTGATCCTGGAGGTTTTGTCCTGACCGATGATTTCATGCATACCAATATCCCGGGCATCTATGCTGCCGGCGATATCCGCAGCAAGGTCTTGCGGCAGGTGGTCACAGCTTGCAGTGATGGTGCCATCGCTGCCTGGAGCGCTGAAAAATGGATTATAGATAACTCTACGGCATTTGCCCGATGGGAACCCAAATGAACAGCGTAAGAACCGCACAGAGCATCCGGCGTCAGTTTATCGACTTTTTTCTGGACAAGTGTCATATCTACGCTCCTTCGGGACTCGTCATTCCCCAAGATGACCCAACTTTGCTATTTGCCAATGCCGGTATGAACCAATTCAAGAATATTTTCCTCGGTATTACCGATCCGACCGTGAGCCGGGCTGTTAACAGCCAGAAATGCATCCGAGCGGGTGGGAAGCACAATGACCTGGAAGAAGTGGGAAAAGACGGTTATCATCACACCTTTTTTGAGATGCTGGGGAATTGGTCGTTCGCTGATTATTACAAGCGCGAAGCCATCACCTGGGCGTGGGAACTGATGACCGGTATCTGGCAACTTCCCAGCCAACTGCTCTATGCCACAGTCCATCATAGCGACGAGGAAGCATATCAATTGTGGCTGAGCGAGACCGATATCGATCGTGACCGTGTCTCGTTTCATGGTGACAAGGATAACTTTTGGGAGATGGGCGAAAGCGGGCCTTGCGGTCCATGCTCCGAGATCCATTTCGACAGGGGGATCAGTTTTTGTGACAAGCAGGATGAGGCAGGTCACCGTTGCACTGTCAATGGCGATTGTGGAAGATTTATCGAGCTTTGGAATCTCGTCTTCATCCAATATAATCGTGATGAGAAGGGGATATTGCATCCCCTGAAGCACCGTTTCATCGATACAGGTGCTGGATTTGAGCGCATTTGCCAGGTTTTACAGAAAGTGAGATCAAATTACGAAACGGATCTGTTTGTTCCGATACTTGATCACATTTCATCCCTTTGCGGCATGCCTTACAATGATGACTCGGTATCACATCGGGTTATAGCCGATCATATTCGGATGCTCACTTTCTCGATCGCCGACGGCGGCTTCCCATCCAACGAAGGACGGGGATACGTGATCAGGCGAATTCTCCGGCGCGCCGTCAGGCACGGTAGATTGCTGGGATTGCGCTCTTCTTTTTTGTATAAACTCGTCCCCACCGTGGTCTCGGTAATGCGAGATCACTTTACTGAACTCATTGGCAGGGAAGAATATATCCAGAATATCATTCGCACTGAAGAAGAAAGGTTTTTGACTACTTTGGATACAGGCTTGGAAAAGTTCTCAGAGATCACTTCATCCCTGAGCGGTGACACCCTCCCGGGAAAGTATGTCTTTCTCTTATATGATACTTATGGCTTTCCCCCAGATCTTACGGGTATTTTGGCAGAAGAAAAGGGTTTGCGCCTTGATATGACCGGCTTTGAAGTGGAAATGGAAAAACAGCGGCAACGGGCAAGGGGTGCATCCAAGTTTGCTCTCCAAGAAGATAAAAGTGAATGGATCGAATTCTGTAAGCCCTCCCCCACTCTCTTCCGCGGCTATGAATCCATGCAAAGTCAGGCGCATATCGTGAGATACAGGATCAGTAAAGATGACGTGATACAACTGCAACTTGACCAGACGCCATTTTATGCTGAATCGGGAGGACAGATCGGTGATACCGGTAGCATTGGAAACGAAGAATTTGAGATGGTCGTAACTGATGTGAAGAAGGTGGATGACTATTATATCCATATTGGCACAGTGATGAAAGGCATACCCAATCAGCAGATGGTCATTGCCCACGTCGATGAGATCACGCGCAACGCCACGGCAAAACACCATACCGCCACTCATCTGCTGCACAAAGCCCTCAAGTCCGTTCTGGGAGATCATGTCCAGCAGAAGGGATCTCTGGTAACTCCGGATCACTTCCGATTTGATTTTGTGCATCATCAGGGTTTAAAATCTTATGAGATACGCAGTATCGAGCATATCGTCAATCAAGTGATCCGTGAAAACAGACCGGTGCATACTGAAATAATGAGCATTGATGATGCCAGGAACAGCGGAGCGGTAGCCCTTTTTGGCGAAAAATATACGGAAGTGGTAAGAGTAGTCAGCGTCCAGGACTTTTCACGTGAACTCTGTGGGGGAACGCATGTAAATCACACGGGAGAGATCGGATTGATCAAGATCACTGCCGAATCATCCATCGCCGCAGGGATCAGACGTATCGAAGCGGTCACAGGATTGGCGGCTGAAAACTGGATCAATGAACGGCTGGATAAATTGCAGGTTATCTATGAGCGGATCGGAGCCAAGGAGATAAACATCTTTGATAAGATCGAACAGATGCAAAACCAGATCATCGGCATGGAGCAGGCACTGGAACAGCAGCGCCGGCAAACAGCGGAAAACTATGCGGTGGAACTGATCCAAACTGCGGATACAATGAACGGTGTGTCCATCATCGTCAAGCAGCTGATAACCAAAGACAGCGAATTCCTGCGTTTTATCGGCGATGCCATCAAAACACGATCCAGAAGAATGATCGCGGTTCTCTTTGCCGTTGTGGAAGATAAGATCAGCATACTCGTTACTGTCTCACCCGATCTGGTAGATCGTTACCACGCGGGCAAGATCATCGGCAAGATAGCGGAGCTGGTGGATGGCAAAGGAGGCGGCAGACCCGATCTGGCAATGGCTGGCGGCAAGAATCTGGCAAAACTCGAAAGTGCCATTGAACGAAGCAAGCAGGTCATTGGCGCAATGCTGGCATGAGAATTGGTTGATCAAGATCAAGTGAAGCGCATACTGATCATCCGCCTAAGTTCATTAGGCGATATCGTTCTAACCCAACCGATCACAGCAGCGCTCAAGCATAAGTACCCCCAAGCAGACCTGACCTACATCACCAAAGAGCAGTTTGTTCCATTGGTCGAAGCGTTTGACACCTGCGGCCGTATCGTTACCTACCAGGGATCAAGAACCTTTTTGCCGGATACACGCTATGACCTGATCATCGATTTGCACGGCAAACTCAATACCTGGCTGCTCAAGCGGAAGATCAGAGCAGGAAGGATCGTGGTCTATCACAAGAGGCATCTCCTGCGCCGTCTTATTGTGTGGCATCTGACCACAAAAACCATCCCTTCTACTTTATCTTTGTATGCCACTGTTTTGTCTCAGATCGGTTTTTCCGAGGAAGAAGTACGATCCCTTCCCGATCCCCGGTTACGGTCACTTGCCACCAGTAATCCCTTGGCATCGCTTGACCGTAAGGGACGTAAATTGATCGCCCTGTTTCCTGGCGCAGCCCACGCGACCAAGATGTATCCAATTGCTCAGTGGGAAGAAGTGATCCGGATATCCGGAGAAAACTATCTGTTCATTCTTTCGGGTAATCCGGCCGAAGACCATCTGTGCCGCATCCTGCATAACAAATGCCCTAAAAAGACACTGATAACGGGCTGTCATTATGGACTGGCGGATTTGATCAGAATCATCGGGGATTGTGATCTGGTGTTATCCAATGACAGTGGTCCCATGCATATCGCCGCTGCCTTGGGTAAAGCCCAGATCGCTCTCTTTGGAGCCACGCACCCCCGTTTGGGTTTTAGTCCAATGAACAGCAAAGCCGTCATACTTTGCCGGGATCTGGATTGTCAGCCCTGTTCGCTTCACGGCGGACGCCGGTGTCCCCAATGGCATTTTAGGTGCATGAAGGATATACCGGCGGCAAAGATCGTCACGCTGATGGATCAATTGCTTGAGACCGTTACACATACTCAGACAGTTGAATAACATGGGACATTGTTCCTACAGACATAAACCGTAAGAACGACACCCCAAATTATCCAATGGTCTTAGTTTGTTTTAGCTGTAAGGTAAACTACTTGGATTGATTCAGCCGTCATATCGGATGCTTAGCTCCAATATTTTCACTTCGGTTTTAAGTCACCTTTGCTTCGAGATCGCTTCGAGTACTCGAAACGAATGTGAGAAGAGCGCTGCACAAACTGAAACAACCATATTTCGAGAACGTGAAAAAACAGTATCGTCTCTTCTTCCGGCGCAGTCAGTAATAAATAAGGATAAGCCTGTCAGATAGTTTGGATACTCGTTGAGTCAACCGCTCTGAGTTATCTAACGGTCTCTAGAAAATTTAGATTCAAGCGGAATAGTGCTTTTTCCTTAGTCCTCCCTGCTTCAT
>CAYZZE010000098.1:0-8632 GCA_964482845.1 uncultured Candidatus Cloacimonadota bacterium | reverse complement strand
AACCTTAGTATAACCTTACGACCGTAAGGTTATACTAAGGTTATGAAGTAGGGAGGAAGCAGGGAATCGCTCGATTTAATTTTAAGTCAACTGTTCCAATTATTGATCTGTCGTTTACAGTCCGCTTTTAGGCATCGCCTTATGCAGCGCTAATCCGCCAAAAAGACCTACTCCCGCTTGAATGAAATTGAACGGCAGATCCGCCACCGCAAAACCAATTCCCAGTTGGGGCATCACCATTGCGCCATAGAAATAGGTGATCACCATCACCATCACGCCGATCACGAGATAGATCATACGCACCGTGCCCACCTGATCTTTGGCAAAGCCGCAGATCCAACCCTCCAGCCCCTTGGCGACAAAGGTTACCGGCGCCCAGACCATATAAGGACCGGACAATAGATCCGCCAGCGCGGAACCAATGCCGCCTGCCAGCAAACCCGCCTTTCTGCCCCCATACAGACCGGCAAACACTACAACTGCATCCCCGAGATTAAAGTAGCCGCCACCAGGTATCGGTATAATGATCACCTTGGTGGCCACCAGAACGATCACTATCAAACTGACTATATAGTACCACTTCATCCTAATCTCTCCTGTTACAGTGTCTTAACCTGTTATCTATAAGTTCGCCGTGCGTTTTGGCTTCTATGAGGACCACAAATAGAAGACAAAGAACTATGGCAAGTTTATTCTTTATCTTTTTTCGCAGTTTGGTGCGCCGCTGTTGATTGGACGGGATCAAACGCTGATAGAATCCGGCATTATCGACCGTCTCCATCGCCAGGCGATACAGTATCCTGCCCAGCAGAAGTCCTTTCTTGCGGTGTAGCGATAACGGCAAAGATTCGATGTCGTCCATAGCGACAAATGAAAAGAGAATCCTGACCCAAAGCAAGGTATTGAGAAAGAGTACTGCCCTCACGGCGCCAAACACAAACCAATACTGCAAGGGATGAATCCCGGGCTCCAATCCGGGAGGAAGACCGAAACCAACCAGACCAAAAAGCATGTAAACCACCACCAGAGTCAGCATCAAAGGCAGCATCAACCGCATCTGATGCCAGAGACCGAGCAAGCCAATACGCAACCACGCTGCTATCCACGCTCCACCCAGGAACAGCAATTGGACAGCGGTATTGTCTGCCCACACTATACAGAACCAGACAAAAAAAGCCAATATTAGCAGGATGATCACGCATAATTTGATCATTGCCTTCATTTTGCCACCATCCTAGCCCCGCCCGGATGCTGCAAAGTGACCTCGATCAGGTTCCAGTCCTCCTGACCATCAGGATCACGGTGGGATACCTCCAGCAGGCAAGATGAATCAGCATTGGCAGCCCAATGATCTCTTAGGGGTTGGGCGGCGGCACTTTCATCAATGATCAGCATTACCGGCCGCCTTTGCCGTTGCAGGCAACGCCGCAGATCAAACAGCAGATAATCCACCGCCCCGGCTTCATCATTTACCTGATCCTGATAGTCATCATACACCGCATGTGCTTTTAGGGCAAGCAATTGACCGCGCATCTGCTGCTCCACATAAAGGATATACTGGCGCTCCGGATCTTCCCATAGCGCAGGTATCAGAATATGCCGGATAAAGGAGGTCTTGCCGCTGCCATTGGCTCCCAGGATCAGATACCTCTGCGCGGTCACAAGATGCAATGCCTCCGGGATATCAAGTTCAAAATCTTTATAGAGGCAGCGGCGTCCGGGAGGAATGATCAGCATTGATCGGTTACCCTGATGCTTTTGGCGGCGGAGAATTCCTCCAGCAAACCGGAGATGATCACTCGCTTCTCGGGATCGAGATTGTGATACAGATTATGGAATAGGATCCTCTTTGCGGGTGAATAGAGCGCCAGCAAAGCCATCAGGATCACCTTCTGCCCACCGGACAGGGTATGAAACAGCGTATTGCGATCGGCGTCCTTGCCGGTGATCAGATTGAATCTCCTGATCACCGTAGTTTCGATTGAGGAATCAAGGCAGTAAAAAATGGCTTCGTCCCTGATTCTTCCCGCTCCAATCCAAGGCAGATCACCGCTGCAAACAAGATACTCGTCCCCTTTATCTGCGATCAGATCAGTAATCGACTTCATCTCATCTGGGATAACAAACGTCAATCGGCATTGAGAAATGCCTTGATCCGGATAAAAGCTTTGCCGGCATATTCGCCGTCGCTCAAGTTTTGGATCAAATTCTGCTCCAGGATGAGGGCGGTCGTTTGTTCTGTGGCTATATGCTGATAATCGCCATCGGGCTTGGTGGCGATATAGATCTTGTAATGGTGAGCATGAGGCACTGGCGACCAGCTCAACTGGATGTTGTTTCCGCTGCGGTTGAATCCCGTGATCATAGGCGGTTCAAGGGCATTTAACTGCTGAAACAAAAATCCGATCCTGGGATAGCGTTTGGTGCGTTGGGCATTAATGGGAGTGGGGGGTGAAGCGGGATTAAAAACATACGAATTGCTGGATCGGTTTCTGCCCCGGAAATCGGCAAAATCCTGCGTTTGAAACACGCAATTGGGATTAGTTGTGCTATCTAAGGGACGGTTGATCATCATCACCAGGTGCTGTTGCCGGTAATAAAAGGGCGACTGGAAAGGGATCAGAACCATGTTTTGTCCGGCGGGAAAGTCGATCGATCCATCAAATACCTGCTGTAAAAGCGAGGATGGGATCCATCCCGCGGCCAGATCGGTCGCCCCTGTTTCTCCAAACCATATTCTCATGGGCGATCCGGTAATTTCCGCGTCAAAGTCGTTGAAGAGAGTTATCCCGATCAGCAACCCATACTGATCTATCTCATCGGCAAGAAATACCGTCTCGTACAAACTATTGGCGTATGCCAAATCAATGGGAAAGCGTCCGGTGCTGCCGCCATCCCCCAAGTGGGAGACGCTGGTATCTTCATCAATGACCAGTAAATTCAATAGCGGGCTTACATTATTCGATGAGTTTTGATCCGCAGCACATAAGATCCTGCCATAAATACCGGTATTGCCCGTATTCGACGGAGTCCAGGTAAAGAGGTGATCGATGCTCGTTCCCGCAGCAATTGCTATTCCCGGTAATCCGCCCAATAGAACGTTATCCGCGCTGAATAACTGGACGCTGTAGTCCGCCACCGGAAGCGAACCTTCGTTGGTGACGCGAAAGGCAATGCTCTGCGGCACTCCGATCTGAGGGAAAGCATCGGCATCGATCGTCCCTGCCGAAAGATCATAGCGGTAGCGGGGATTAGCCACCATGATCTGCATCCGCGGGAATTGACCGCTTATAGTGCCGGTAGCAGGTGGATTGAACGGATCATAGACGATCGTATCGCTTTGCACCTTGCGTGCCCGGTTTGTCCCCACCGTTTGTGCTTGAAAGTTATCATTTATCGAGAAATAGGCACTATCCATCGGGCGCTGGAAAAGCATCACCAGATTCCCGCCCAGGTATTGGTAAGGCGTTTCGAATATTATGTCGATCACGTTTTGCCCGGATGCAAACGTTATCACTCCATCAAACACGGATGTAAGTTGCCCTGCCGGGATCCATCCCGCCGAGAGATCAGGATTCATCGTTGTCCCCAGCCAGATCTTTACGGGCTTATTCGGCAGATTGGTCACAAAATTGTTATAAAGCCGGATCCCATCGATCTGCGCTTCACCGTAGTACATTTCGGCCGGATATAGCAGAAACTGATTCAGACTATTCTTCCAATACATATCCACCGGTGTTCTTGCCCGTTGATTGCCACTGCCGATAAGAACTGTCTCATTGACTACAATGATCCGGACGCTTCTGGTAGTGGTAAAATCATTGCCGGTATTGCTGTCTCCGGTCGCAGATACCCTGCCATTGAGGATATAGTTGCCAGCGGCAGAAGGACGAAAATTGAGTGTAAATTGCGTTGATGCTCCGGGTGCCAGAGCCGTTCCGGCGAGCGAGCCCAGTTCCAGCCCACCGGACTGCATTAGTTTGACCGTATAATCAGATTGTGTTTCCGAGCCCTGGTTCCTGACCGTCACGACGTACTGATAGGTGTTTCCCACGCTACCGCTGGCCGGACCGCTGAAACCTGTTGCCGCCATATCGACCGTGGGTGGCGGACCCAGCCGAAAAGTGATCGTTGCACCCGCTGAACCGATCTGGCTGATCACCAAACCGCCCGCATTACCATTGGACAGGAAAGGCGAGGGATTGGTCGTCGCATTCATGTTTGTCCGTCCGGTTTGAGCGCTATAATGAGCGGAATTAAGGTTACCGGTGACGGTCAAAGTGCCGTTGGGCCGATAGATATATACCTCGTCCGGCGGACCATTGGCATTGCCATTGCCGGCACTGGTATTGATCCGGTAGATCAGCAGACCCGATCCTGGCAGTTGGTTCTCATAAGTCCCGCTTTTATTGCGGTATTCGACGATGAAATATTCACTGGTCGAATTAGGCGAATTGATCCGGTAAACATTATTGGTGGGGGAGGTCACCGGGTTGAGCGTATAGGTCTGATGAGCGCTGATGACAGGGATCGATGAGATCCAGCCGCCGTATTTCCATTTCATATAAGCGCCCATGTGTTGGGGCGGATTGGTATCTGAAGCCATCAAGTCCCAGGATCCGACAGGACTGATCGTCGAGTCATAATAGCGATAAAGATCGGGGGCGCCGAGCGTGTGATAAAACTCATGACAGATCACGCCAACATTACTGCCGGTCAAGAAATCCTGCAACTGAAAGTTATAGTCATACACTTGCTTGCCACGAATATACACACTATAAGTCCAGAGCACCCAGCGGTGGGGCCAGAGCAATTCCGACCAGCCACCAGTCGCGCCGCGCACGATGAATACCACGTTATCTACGAATCCATCGTTATCGGCATCGATATTGAGATTAGCGGGGATCTGCGGCGATACCGCATTCACTGCATCCCGCAACAGGGCATGTTCCCGCGTTCGCCTTTGGGTGTCTCCGCTGTAGCCATTGGGATTGGTGGTGGCATTGTAAGGTTGGTAAAAACTCCGCGGATTGGTTGATTGCCAGGATACGACGAAGTTGTTTTGAGGAGCCGGATAAAAGGTGGTATTTACGGTCAATTGCCCATAGGACGCCTCCAGAAAGTAATTCCGCTGAGAACTGGTATTGGTATTGAACCAGCCCTCGTAAGTGGAGATGGATTGGCCAAATTCCGTCTGGTCACTGAACCGGATATATATAACTATGTTATTAATCGTTCCTGTGCTGGGAGCATTACGCGTTTCCGGAGCGGGGAATTTTGTTGCCCGCCGTTGATTGTATTCGGCTTCGCTGATATTAACCCGCGGTTCCAGCCCTATCGCCCGCGGATCAACGCGTCCCGCGATCCACTCCGAAGCCCCCACCCTGCCGCCATCCTTTACGGCATAGGTATAATATCCGGTTGACGGGCTTTGGATTATCGTAAATCCATCGGCGTCATGCAGCCAGTTATGATACTCATCGCCACTGGCAAAACAATCGATCATAGCACCATCCGGCTGAGTGATCCTGATGGGCATATCCCTCAAAGGTGCAGCCGTCAGCCACACGCAACTACATAGCATGATGATCATTACAGTGAATGCTCCGGCTATTGGTATCGCTCTCATATTTCTCCGCCACTAATTGTGTATATTCTCCCGCCACCACAATTTATCAGGGATGGTTTCGTCAAGTATTTTATCCCCCCATTCCACCGGCCAAACCACTCTGCCGCCTTTAATGGAGATGTTTGCGCCGGTGCCGCCATAGCATCCGTCACCAGTAACACCATACCATTCGTGCGGCAGATTTTCAGCTTGCTATGCTCGCGGCGGTCTGCAGATCCTATCCCTGGCCGGCAAACAGTAAGCAAAAAAGTGAGTTACATCATTGCGCTTGACATCATAGCCTCTGCCGGAAAAAAGTATCCAAAACTGAAAGGATGCCGGAATAACACGCATGTAATAGACCGGCAGCAATATGGAGGTAAGAACCATGGAATATCCCTTTGGAGCGATTGAACAGAAATGGCAGAGATTGTGGAAGGAAAGAGGAATCGTGCAAGCCGGCGATGGCTCACCGAAGCCAAAGTATTACGTATTATCGATGTTTCCCTATCCTTCCGGCATACTCCATATCGGTCACGCTTCCAATTATTCTATTGGCGACGCCATCGCCCGCCTGAAGATGATGCAGGGATTCAATGTTATGCAACCCATGGGCTATGATGCCTTTGGCATGCCCGCCGAAAATTTTGCCATCGCCCACAACTCTCATCCCCGCATCACCACCGAAGAAAATATCACTGCCATGCGCCATCAATTTGAGCAGATGGGTTTTGCCCTGCACTGGGATCGCGAGGTGAGCACCTGCCGTCCCGATTATTACCGCTGGGGTCAGTACATCTTCAAAAAACTCTATGAAAATGGCCTTGTATATCGCAAAAAGTCCTTCCAGAATTGGTGTTTCCATTGCCAGACCGTGCTGGCAAACGAACAGGTCGAAAACGGCGCCTGCTGGCGCTGTCACAGCGAGGTAGAGCAAAAGGAGCTGGACCAGTGGTATTTCCGGATCACCCAATATACCGAAGAACTGCTGGATTTCAGCCGCGTCACCGACTGGCCGGAGCGCGTGATCCTGATGCAGAAGCACTGGATCGGCAAGAGCGAGGGCGTGGAGATCATCTTCCCGCTTCAGGATGACCCGCGCAGCATCACTGTCTTTACTACCCGTCCGGACACCATCTACGGCGTCACCTTTATGGCTCTGCCACCGGAACATCCGCTGGTGCAGGAATGGCTCGAAAAGGAGCCGGACAATCAAGAACTGCACGAGTTTTGCCACCGCGTGATCAACCAGGACAAGATCGAGCGCAGTACCGAGAACACGATCAAGGAAGGCATCTTCAGCGGCAGATATTGCATCAATCCGTTGAATGGCGATCGCGTCCAGATCTGGATCACCAATTACGTACTGATGGAATACGGCACCGGCGCGGTGATGGCGGTTTCGGCACATGATCAGCGCGACTTTGAATTTGCCCGTAAATATGATATCCCGATGAAGATCGTCATCCAGAACCCGCAGCAAGATCTGGTGATCAGCGAGATGGACGCCGCCTACGTCGAACCCGGCATCATGACCGCCTCCGCTCAATTTGACGGCAGGGGCAGCGAATCCGCCAAGCAAGATATTGGCAAGTGGATCGAGGAGAACAACTGGGGCAGGATCACCAGTGCCTACCGCATGCGCGACTGGGGTATCTCGCGTCAACGCTACTGGGGCTGCCCGATCCCCATCATTTATTGTGACGAGTGCGGCGTCGTTCCCGTCCCCGATTCAGACCTGCCGGTCGTCCTGCCCAATGAAGTTCAGGTCGGCAAGACCACCGGGAACCCCTTACTTTCCGTGCCGGACTGGATCAATGTCCCCTGCCCGCAGTGCGGTAAAACGGCAAGGCGCGAGACGGATACGATGGACACCTTCGTGGACAGTTCCTGGTATTATGCCCGCTACACCGATCCCCATAACGACCTGATGCCCTTCGATCCCGCCAAAGCGGACTATTGGCTGCCGGTCGATCAATACATCGGCGGCATCGAACACGCCTGTATGCACCTGCTTTATGCCCGCTTCATCCACAAATTTATGCGCGATCTGGGCTGGGTGAAGTGCGACGAACCCTTTGCCCGTCTTTTGACCCAGGGCATGGTGCTCAAAGACGGCGCCAAGATGTCCAAAGCCAAGGGCAACGTGGTTGACCCGCAATATATCATCGATCGCTTTGGCGCAGATACTTTGCGTGTCTATCTGCTCTTTGCCTCGCCGCCCGATAAGGACGTGGAATGGAACGATGAAGCCGTAATGGGCGCATTCCGTTTCCTGAATCGCGTCTGGCGTCTGTTTGAAAGTCATGCGAATCTGATCGTATCCGGAATTATGGAAGGAAAAAATTCCGACCCCACGATCCCCGCAGTTGATGCCGATCCTACCATCTCCGGAGAGTTCGCTCACCTGCGGTATATGATGCACCATAGCATCAAACACTGGACTGAGGATTGCCTGAACCGCATGCAATACAACACCGCTATCGCGGCCATTATGGAACTGCTGAATGCTATCAACCCCATCAAAGACACCTCCAATATCAGCCAAGCGGAAAAAGCCATTTTTGCTTCCGCCTGCCAAGTCCTGCCCCAGTTGCTCTATCCCTTTGCACCACATCTGGCAGAAGAATTGTGGCTGCTGACCGGAGCAGATAAACCGCTGAACGACAGCGGTATGCCCCGTTTTGACGAACGCTGGCTCGTCCTCGATACCGTCACCTACGTGATCCAGGTCAATGGCAAAATCCGCGGCAAACTGGAGATCCCCAGCGACACCACGGAACAAGAGATCAAGACCAAAGCGCTGGAAGTGGAAAACGTCCGCACCCACATCGAAGACAAGACCATCCGCAAAATAATCGTGATCCCCGGCAAGATGGTCTCCATCGCAGCAACCTAATACCACTGCTTCCCGCCGAACGCCGGTGATCGATTCAAACGTCAACCTATCTGGATCAGAACAATTGGATCGAGCGATCCCCTGCTTCCTCCCTGCTTCATAACCTTAGTATAACCTTACGGTCG
>CAYZZE010000097.1:0-8652 GCA_964482845.1 uncultured Candidatus Cloacimonadota bacterium | reverse complement strand
TTAGTATAACCTTAGTATAACCTTACGGTCGTAAGGTTATACTAAGGTTATGAAGTAAGGAACAAGCAAGGATAAATACATAACCGGATTGGTTATGAGCAATTTACAGACCGGTGGAGATTGATCTTTTTTTAAGATCGATTTTGTTGCGGCTTGCTCTGGGGATGGATTTGTTTCTAACATGGACAATCGAGGGCAGAAGCATTGATCCGGATCCAGCCGTTTGTGACCATGCCAAAAGCGCTGCCGGGAGCGGTGATGATGCCGGTCTGGGCAAGGCGGGTGGCATACACGATATCATCTTCACCGATGTTTATCATTAAGTAAGGGCTGGCATTGGGAGTGTGGACAAAGAGATTAGGTATTTTGTCACCAATGTATTTTATAGCCAATTTGTGGCTTAAGCGAAGTCGCTGTCTGATGGTCTCCACCAGAGTCATACCCTCCGGACTGAGTGCGAAAACCGCCAGCATCTGGGAGAGCCAATTGGAGCAGGTGGAGATATATTGCCGGGTCTTGATCACACTACCGGCGAAGGAGGGGGGAGAGATGATCCAGCCGATGCGCCATCCACTCATGCAATGAGATTTGGAGACGCCTCCGACGACGATTAAACGGTCGTATCTGCCGGCGAATGAGGCGGGTTTCCGCTTAAAATACAATTCCCGGTAGATCTCATCCACGATCAGGACGATGCCATAGCTTTCACACAAATCGATCAACCGATTGATCTCATCATCTTGGAAATATCTGCCATGAGGATTGGCGGGGTGGCTGAACAGACAGATTTTGACGCCGGTGGACAGTAATTTTTCCCAGCGTTCCCAGTCGATGGATATAAGATCTGGTTCATAGGGGAGACGGACAATACGGGCATTGACCATGGCAGCGATAGCGGGATAGGCGGGATAATCGGGATCGGGGATGGCGATGAGGTCACGGTCATTGACCAAAGCGGTCAGAGTAATATAGAGTGCTTCCTCGGCGCCATTGGTGATACAAACCTGCGAGGCATCGATCCTAAAGTCATAATATGCCGCCACATGATCCCTCAAAGTGGACAGACCGGCATTCGGTGTGTAGCGCGGAGTTTCCGTTAAAAGCAGTTCTCTGGCATATTCGGCAAGGGCTTTGGGCAGAGGATAGGTCAACTCACCGATCGCCAGATTGAGGGCATCAGCCGGAGCGGCGGCCATAATCCGGCGCATTAGGGATAGCTCGATATTCTGAATACGACTGGCTTCAGTCAGTGAGTTCACGGATGTCGAGTTCAAGCCGGACAGATTTGTCGGTTTTATTGTCGCGGTATTTAACGATGATCGGGCAATAGACCTGAAAATGGGGATTGGAACGCAAACGGCGGCTGCCAGCTATAACCACTGCGCCGCTGGGAATGATGATCGCTCCTTCATTATCCTGGGTGAGAAAGCGGTTGTTCACCGCATCGAAGACCGGGGTGGACGCCGTGATGATGACTCCGGAGGCGATAACAGCCCGGCTTTTAATCAGGATGCCTTCATAGATACCGGAGTTTCCTCCGATAAAGACATCATCCTCGACGATGACCGGGCGGGAACCGATGGGTTCGATCACGCCTCCGATCATTGCTCCAGCGGAGAGGTGGACATTCTTGCCGATCTGGGCACAACTGCCGACCAGGGCATGGGAATCGATCAGGGAACCGGTGTCCACATAAGCGCCGACGTTGATGAAGGCAGGAGGCATGATCGTGACGGTTGGAGCGATAAAACAGCCATTGCGGGCAGAGGTGCCGCCGGGGACGATACGTACCTGGTCTTGGAGTTGAAAATGTCTTTCGGGGAGGGTGTCCTTGTCAAAGAAGGGCTTGCGGTTACTCCAGCCGAATCGGGTAAGTTTGCCCATCCGGAAGGCACAGAGAATACCCATCTTGACCCAGGAATTGACGATCCAGTTATCGCCTTGCCGTTCACAGGCACGTACGGAACCGGTATTGAGTGCTTCCAGATAGGTAGCGATCAATTGACGATCGGCATGTTGATAATGAGCGGGTTTTGCTTGATAAAGTGATTCGATCTGCTGTTTCATCATATCTTATCCCTAACTGATTGCGTGCTTTATCCGGTCGAGGGCTTCCTGAATGATCGAACGTGGACAACCGAAATTGAGGCGCATAAAGCCGGAGCCATCCTCTCCGAACTTGATCCCGGGGTCAAGCGCTACCCGGGCTTGATTGACCAATAAATCCTGCAGTTTTTCGTCGCTGAGACCCAAGGAGCGGAAATCCAGCCACATGAGGTAAGTGCTTTGGGGATTGATGGCTTTGATTTGAGGTATCTGCTGCTGGACGTAACCCATGATAAAATCCCGATTGGCTTGCAGATACTTCAGCAGAGCGGAAAGCCATGCTTCGCCCTTGGTGTAGGCGGCGATGAAAGCCGCGATGCCAAAGGAATTACCCAGATACAGATGCATTTTGAAGATGAGATCGGATAAGGGCTTGCGGATACGATCACTGGGGGTCACGATCACGGAAGTGCATAGTCCCGCGATATTGAAGGTCTTGCTGGGCGAGAGGCAGGTCACCGATAGTTCTCCCAAATCCTCCAGCAAGGCAATCGGGATGTGTCTTGATCCGGTAAAGACCAAGTCGTTATGAATCTCGTCGGAAAGGATTATTACATTGTGTTTCACGCAGATACGTCCCATCCGGAGCAATTCTTCCTCTGTCCAGACCCTTCCCACCGGATTGTGGGGACTGCATAGGATGAACATTTTGGCTTGTCTGGCTTTGCGTTCAAAGTCATCAAAATCAATGCTGTATAGTCCATCCTGATAAATAAGGGGGTTGGTCAGCAGGTTTCGTCCATGATCCACTATGGCATCAAAAAAAGGGCGGTAAACAGGTGTTTGGATGAGGATACCTTCCGCCGGTCTGGTGTAAGCCATAACTGCCAAACTGAGTGCGGGAACGATGCCGGGAGTATTGTCGATCCATTCTCTTTTTACTGTCCATTGGTGGCGATGACGCATCCATCCGATAAATGCGTCGTAATATTCGGATAAGCGGAAGTTGTAGCCAAACACAGGATGAGCCAGTCGTTTCTGCAGGGCAGCAATTATCTCTGGTGCCACTGCGAAATCCATATCAGCCACCCACAAAGACAACAGGTCTTCTCGGCCATAAAACAACTTTAGGGCGTCATACTTGAAACAGCCGCTCTTCCGGCGTTCTTGAGCGATATCAAAATCATACCTCATTGGTCTGATCTATCCTCTTTATCCTTGTTATCCTGGCGTAAGCGGTCATAAGCATCCTTATAACGGTAGAGTTGCAACGCTGCGCTGAGTTTTTCATCAATACTCACATGTGTGGCCATGTCTTCGATCCCCATCAGGATCTTGATCATATTGGGGAAGGAAAGATTGGTCTGAAATGTCCTTTCTTTGCCATTGGCATCAATGTAATAAAGTACCAGATACATCGTGATCTTCCTGATGATCTCAAACCGGTTGATCATTTCATAGGGAATGCGGATCGAGTGTTTTGCCAAAAAACCCAGAACCAGCGACTCGGAAGTAAAGGTGACGCTATTCAGCGACGTCAGATGGCGCAGGATCGAATCGATGGCAACGTATAGAATGACAAAAGGAATAATCTTCATCAGTAAAGGCGTTTCCTGGTGCATTTGAAGGGCGAGAAAAAAAACCGTGTATGCCATAACGCCGGTACTGATCAGGAGGCTGGTGACCCGGATCCACTGATTGTATCGATAACTAATGGGGATAAGGTCTTTGATATCAAACTTGTCTATTTTATCCGACATAGCCACGTCTCCCATAGATCGTTTACGCTATTGATGATTACTTCATTGTGGGGAACATAGCCGAATTGGTTGTGAAAATCCTGCTCGCCATGAAAGTCACTGCCTCCGGTCATATAAAGCCCATTTTTTTGTCCGATATCGATCAGATCCCTGAGCAATCCAATGTTGTGATCGGGGTGCCAGACCTCCAAGCCATCAATGCCTTTATCAATGCCGGATTGGATATAGGAAACATCTTTGAGTTTGCCGGGATGAGCCATCACAGCAAACCCACCTGCATCCTGGATCACCTTGATGGCTTCGTAAATGCTGACCTCAGGTTTGGCGACATAGGCAGGTTTATCGTTCCCGATATAGAGGTCAAATGCCTCATTTTTGTTGGCACAATATCCTTTTGTAACCATAACTTGAGCGATGTGGGGACGGACGATCAATTCACGTGAACCGGCAATCGCGACCACTTCGCTGAGATCGATGTGGATACCGAGTTTCTTCAATTTGCCGAGCATTAGTTTGGCACGGTCTTTTCTGCCGTGTAAATACATCTCCATGAGTTCGTTAAGAGTTTTGTCATGGACATCTATGCCATACGCGAGAACATGGATATCCACGCCATTTTCCTGAGCGCTTATCTCAGTGCCTGGTAGTATGTGGATGGGATAATCCGCAATATTGATGTGATGATAAGCATCCACGGTATCGTGATCGGTAATCGAGATCAGATCGATATTGTTCTCCATTGCCTGACGGATCAGGCATTTGGGCGTTAAAGCACCATCTGAAACATTGCTATGTAAGTGCAAATTAAAGTTCCTGATTTTTTCTTTCTTGTTCATTTCCGCATTTATTCCTATCCTGTCGCCTACCAGTTTTCAGTTTACAAAAAAACGTCAATGATTTATTTTGACGCTGAAGCTAAACCACTAAAGGAAAGGAAGTAGCGGACATGCAATATGAACCCATGAAAGACAGAATCTTAACTCTGATTAATGTAATACCAGGATTTCGCAGGATATTCTATTATCTGCTTGATAGATTGTTGCTTAGACAGATGTATGTGAAGCACTACATCATTAAGTACTATGATAAGCACGATTCATTCCATGTTTACGATGCAGGAGCAGGGTATTGCCAATATTCCGATTTTATTCTGTCCCGGTGGCCTTACACTTCGGTATTGGCAACCGATTTGAAACCCCACTATCTGGAATCCTACGCTCTGGACATAAGCAGCAAATTTGCTGGTCGCTTCATTTATAAACATGCGGACTTGCAGTTCTATCGGCCTCAGCGACGATTTGACCTGATATTGGCGATCGATGTCTTGGAGCATATAGCCGATGATCAGGGGGTTTTGAAGATATTTTTTGACTCTCTGAAGGATAAGGGAAAATTGATCATATCGACTCCTTCGGCTTGGGACGAGGCAGCGGAATTTACCGAAGAGCATATCCGACCTGGTTATGATATGGATAATCTGGTGAACAAATTGAGGGATTGCGGTTTTAAGATAAATGATAGCAGCTATACTTATGGATGGTGGGGGCATGTATCGTGGTTGTTGCTGATCAAGTGTCCGCTAAAGCTGTTGCATCGCAGCAATTATCTTGTTTTGCTGCTCCCCCTGTACTATGCTCTGGTGTATCCGCTTGCCTGGCTGATGATGAAACTGGATTTTAAGGCAAAAAAAACCAAGGGGACAGGGATTCTGATAGTGGCTGAGAAAGTGGATTAGATAGAGCGCACAAAGATCTCGATGGAGTTTTCATTGCCCCATTCGACCAAATTCTGACAGGCAGGATGATTGATCAGGTGGATGATCGTATCCCGGGAGAGTTTGATATATCCACCCTCGCTGTTTGCCAAGTCTTCCAAGGTGTCATTATAACGGCACTGCTGGAGGTAAAACTTATCTCCGGGTTTTAGTAATTCTCTGATCTGAGAGATATCTTTCCAATTGAAGAGGACATTAAAAAAGGTGGTGCGGAATTCATATCCTTTACCGGATTCACGGATCATGCCCATGCTCCTGGTAATCGTATCGCCACTCGTATCCGATCGGGTTATCAATGGATACAAAGGCAGTGGTGCCTTGATATCCATCGCCCAGCAGTCCACAAGACCCTCTTTTATGAGCTCATGGATCACGATCGGTTTACTACCGTTAGTGTCGAGTTTGATGAGAAATCCCATGTCCCGTATCTCTCTCAAAAAAGGGATCAGGTCGTCTTGGAAGGTGGGTTCTCCACCGGTAATCGTCACGGCAGTAAGTTTGTTTTTTCGGGTTCTGAGAAAATCCCAGAATTCGTTTTCATCGATCGGTTTGGAATAACGGCTGGGATCCACCAATTGTGGATTGTGACAATAGGGACAGCGGAAATTGCAGCCCTGGGTAAAGACAATGGCTGACAATTGTCCCGGATATTCCAATAGGGAGAACTTTTGGAAGCCTCCGATGATCATTGCCTGCAATTCCGGGTTTCTATCTCTTGGCTAAATGTCTTACGCAGTTTGAATTCGGCTTTTTTGCCATCGTTCCATTGGGAAACAGGCCTCAAATAGCCAACGATACGGGAATAGATCTCCGTCTCATTGTTACAATAGGGGCAGATCGTCTTCTCGCCATCCAGATAACCATGTTCGGGGCAAATGCTGAAGGTCGGTGAAAATGTAAAATAGGGGAGATGATAGCGATTGCAGATAGTTTTAACCAGTTTTTTGATGCTCTCAGCATGTTCCACCCGTTCTCCGCCAAAGATATGCAAAACAGTTCCACCAGTATATTTTTTCTGCAGATCGTCCTGTAGATCGAGAACCTCAAAGATATCCGATGAATAATCGACCGGCAGTTGCGTGGAATTGGTGTAAAAAGGAGTGGAACCGCCAGAATTGGCATTGATGATATCAGGGAATTGCTTGCGGTCGATGAGGGCAAGCCGGTAACTGGTTCCTTCGGCCGGAGTCGCTTCCAGGTTGTAGTTATTCCCGGTATCTTCCTGGAATTTGATCAATTCGGCTCGAATATGATCCATTACCTGGAGGGCAAAATCCTTTCCTCTGCCACTCCCGATAGTGCAATTGAGAAGATTGAGGCATGCTTCGTTCATCCCAATGATCCCGATGGTGGAAAAGTGGTTTTTCCAATACTGCTGGAATCGCTCGTAGATTTGTTTGAGGTAGAATTTCGTATAAGGATACAGACCGTTTTGGGTGTAGTATTCCAATACCTTACGCTTGATCTCCAAACTATTCTTGGCAAGAGTGAGCACTTCATCCAAACGCGAGATAAAATCATTCTCATCTTCTGCCAGATAACCCAGACGGGGCATATTGATCGTTACTACGCCGATCGACCCGGTCAGGGGATTGGCGCCAAACAGACCTCCGCCTCTGGTTTCGAGCGATCGTGTATCCAGTCGTAAACGGCAACACATCGATCTGGCATCATCGGGATTAAGATCGGAATTTACAAAATTGGAAAAATAGGGTATGCCATATTTGGCGGTCACTTCCCAGAGAAAAGCTAGCGCGGGATTGTCCCAATCAAAGTCAGACGTGATATTATAGGTCGGAATCGGGAAAGTGAAAACTCTGCCTTTGGCGTCACCCTCGATCATGACGTCCAGAAATGCTTTATTCAGGATCTCCATTTCTGCCTGAAAATCCGAATAGGTCAATTGCTGTGGCTTGCCTCCGACTATAACTGCCTGATCAGCATATGCTTTGGGTGGTTTGAGATCAAGTGTGATATTGGTAAAAGGTGTCTGGAAACCCACCCGAGTGGGGACGTTGATATTGAAAACGAATTCCTGCAGGGCTTGCTTGACCTCACGATAACTCAAGCCGTCATAACGGATAAAGGGCGCCAGCAAAGTATCGAAATTGGAAAATGCTTGTGCACCTGCCGCTTCACCTTGCAGTGTGTAAAAGAAATTCACTATGTGACCCAAAGCGCTGCGGAAATGTTTAGCAGGACTGCTCTCCACCTTGCCTTCCGCTCCACAAAAGCCCATCATCAGCATCTGCATCAGATCCCAACCTACGCAATAGACCGAAAGCAATCCCAAGTCATGAATATGAAAGTCACCATTGACATGTGCCTGGCGGATCTCCGGAGGATAGATCTTATTGAGCCAATAGGTCTTACTTACCTCGGCGGAGATGTAGTTATTCAAGCCCTGCAATGAATATGCCATATTGGAATTTTCGTTTACCTGCCAGTCAAGTTTCTCCAGATACTGGTCGATCAGATTCACGCCTGCCGTGGAAACCATCTCTCTGATCCGGGCATGCTGATCACGATAGATGATATACGCCTTGGCGGTCTTCTTATAAGGCGAAGCCAACAGCACTTCCTCCACTATATCCTGGATTCTCTCGACCTCAATGGTGTCTTCCGATAAAATCTGCATTGCCAGATTTATTACCCTTAAAGCCAAAACTTCGGCTATGTCCGGCCCATATTCTCCTGTCGCCAGCCCTGCTTTCAATATGGCTGTTTTGATCTTGGTGCGATCAAACTGCACAACCTGGCCGTTTCGTTTCCGGATTTTCGAAAACATCCAATCCTCCAGTGTCGTTAGAAAACAATAATTTATTATCTCATAATTGGTTACGTGCTTAGATAGAGATTACATATTACTCATATCAGCATACATAACAGCTATAAAATAGAAAGTTACCAATCTGTCAAGTGAAGAATGATGATCACTGGAAATGGAGGGCTAACCACCTAAATCTAAAAGCAAATACCGTTATTGGATTATGCCTAAAACACATAGATCGGATCAATATAAGATCATGCTGATCGCTACAGCGGCTGTAACATCATGAGAATGTGTATGAT
>CAYZZE010000096.1:0-8878 GCA_964482845.1 uncultured Candidatus Cloacimonadota bacterium | reverse complement strand
CTCTCCATTTTTCAAGCACTTAGGTGTGGGAAAGATTAGTACGAAAATGAAAAGTGTCAACCAGAATCTGGAAACTCCATCTGAATTACTCAACGGTCTTTTGGATTGGTCAATGGTCTTGCACCGCCCTTATCTTGGTTATCTGGCAGTGCTTTTTTTGATCACGGGGATCGCTTGTACAGCGACCCAGGATTCATTGGGGCGGTGGGTATCCGTCCCGCGTTATTCTTTGAGACCGATCAATTCATAGATCCCTACGGGGGTGTCCTTCCCTTTGACCCTTACCGAATCGAGGTAATGGGCTTCGACTTGATCCTTTATTTTCTCGTACGTAAATTCACTGATGATGATCTTGTTGACGGTGTCATATTCCTTGTTGATGGCTTCGAGCCGGGCACCGAGATTGATAGTGTCGCCGATGGCGGTGTAGTCAAAGATCTGTTCCGATCCGAGGTTTCCGACTACTGCCTTACCGGTATTGATGCCGATGCCGATCTCAAACGGCTCCCGTCCGCTATCCTGCCATCTTGCTTGCAGTTCGATCAGTTTCTCCCTCATACCCAACGCTGTCTTACATGCTGAGAGAGCATGACTTTCCAGCGGAACGGGGGTTCCATATAGCGCCATTATCTCATCGCCCACGAATTTATCGAGGATGCCGCCATTGGCGATGACCGTCTTGACCATTTCGGTCAGGTATTCCTTCAGGATCTGAACTGTCTCTTCCGGAGAGTGTTTCTCCGAATAGGTCGTAAATGATCGGATGTCGGAAAAGAGCACCGTAAGTTCCTGAAGAGAGCCGCCGTAGGTCAAACTTCCGGGATTGTCCAGCAGCCGTGCCACCAGTTCCGGTGCCATATACTGCTGGAAAGCATTGCGGATGAAGCGCTTTTCTTTCTGCGAACCAATGTAGTGATAGATCAAACTGCCCACATAGATCAGGATGATTAAAACGATCGTCTGGACGGTGGGGATCAGTAGATTGCCGCGGGAAAAGGCGAGATATGTGACCAGGGAGTAGATCAGGATAACGATGAGAGTGAGCGGCGCGGCATATTGGGGCTTGATCCGGCTGAATAACGACCAGATCAATAGCGCCAGAATAAGTTCAATCAGCAAATGAAACAAAAAATTGATATTGAAAAGATAATCGCCTTGCCTCACCATTTCAATGAAATTGGCATGGATCTCCACTCCGGCAGTGAGTTCGTAACTAAAAGGTGTGCGGAAATAGTCGTGCAACTCGGCGACCGTGGCACCGATCAGGACTGTTTTGCCTTCAAGCACACCAGAATCCATCAGGTCATAGAATTCATTGAGTTCCACGCCAAAGTAACCGGGCATATCCATTCTTTCATCATCCAGAACTTGTGAGTAAGGGACGCGCAGGAAAGTGTTGTTTGGACCATAAAAATTGATTATGGCCTGGTTCCTGCTCGCCAAGGGAATGGCTTTATCTGCCACCAGCAACTTGCCGTTTTCCTCCCTGACATGCCGATGCCAGTCTGCATGCGGATAACGGTATGTCCCCAGCGATACGATACCCAATGGATAAACACGGTCTTGATCAAAGTAATCATAGCAATTATATCTTCGGATGATGTTATCGGTGCCGTATGGAACATTGACAATACCCCAGGGAATACCTTTTTCCATGATGGGCGTGATGGGTGTCAGCTTTTGGACATGATCGGGATGGTCCGCACTTCGCAGAATCTTGCCGGCAAAGATGACGTTTTTGTATTGCGCTGCTGTGGCCGCCAGAATTGAATCTGAAACGGAATTGGAACGTTCGGTAAATTCGATGTCAAATATGATCTGGCGTACTCCAGCGCGATTCAGGTTTTCGATCAGACGAGCATGAAATTCCCTGGGAAATGGCCAGGTACGGTCAAGCGCGCTAAAGGTCTCATCATCGATGGCAATGATGACAACTTCATCCGAGATCGGTCTTGGCTCGGAGAGCAGGCGGATAATGGGATTAACCGTCCAGCCCAGAAGTTTGTCGAAAATCCCGATCTCCGAATGATAGGGAATACCGGCACGCGTCCGGAAAAAAGAATCGTGAAACTGATTCTCGGCATTGACCATAGAGGGCACAACAAAAGCGATCCTAACTGCAATCAGGATCATCATGGGGATCAGTAGGGGTTTAAATTTTTTCATTGCTTGTCCGGCTCATCGACAGCATAACCACAAATGACAGATATGGGGCGTTGATCTCCCCATACCTGTCGTTTGGGTCATAATCATCGATGGTGTGCGTCAGAATCTCTGATTCAACATAAATCTCCAGGTAAATGATCTGTGGTCAACGCTTTGAACATCATTGTTGGAATAGGTTTTCCAGCCCAGCGAAGTGGATGCCTGCAGATCTTTGAGGGGATATGCATCCAGTCCCAATGTGTAATGGTTGTAGTTTTGAGCGTCCTGATCTCCGCTCAAAGCAGTATTGCGATACTCCATATATGGCTTGATCCGTTTTTGCCAAAGGGCATACTCGCCACGCAGGAAGATATTGAAGTTATCCTTAGTTTCATCGGTCAATTTGAGCGCATT
The DNA here is from genome assembly GCA_964482845.1 of uncultured Candidatus Cloacimonadota bacterium. Taxonomy (GTDB): domain Bacteria; phylum Cloacimonadota; class Cloacimonadia; order Cloacimonadales; family Cloacimonadaceae; genus VGPI01. Next base: position 6,319 of record CAYZZE010000096.1, on the reverse strand, counting down.
GCTATTTGTCGTAAAACCGATCTGGGTTCGCAGCGGAATATGCGTGAAACGACTGATCAGAGATACGTTGATCGTCTCCGTCGTATTGTCATACGTCGGGTTGTCATTGACTGTGCCATCGTCCGCACTTGCCCGCCAGGAGATATCCACCTGGGTTGGAACGAATGGAATTTGAACTACATTATATCCGATCCCCAAAGAGAGCGCTTCGGAATTTCTCTGGGTTGGATTAAAGATCGTTGTGTCTCCGATGACTTCGTTGAGTTTGTTGGTTCCGGTATAAGTGTTGTAGCCAAATCTCAAATATGGTATCCGGGGTATCCTGAGCATCAGTTGTCCGATATATGAGTAATAATCATTGGTCTCGTTGCGATGACCGGAGATATTATCCTGAGTCCAGTTGAAACCCAATGTCGCCATTACGTATTGCTTGACAAAGAACTGGTCGGAGATGGATAGATTGCGCGTGTCATTTGGCTGATAGGAGGTACTCAAAGCACGAAAAGCGGAACCGACCTCACTGTAACTGACATTTATCAGATTATTCAAGATCATGGCACGGTAGTAAGCGCGCCATGCTGTTTGATCCCGTCCCGGCATCAATGGTTCTACGTTTTTATTTAGCATGAAGAGTTCGGACACGAATGACGGATCGAATGGTATGGATTGTCCAGTGTATTCTTCAACATCCTCAGCCGTCAACGGACCAGGCAGGGTATTGCGGTTAAACATGCTACCCGCACCCTCAACGCCCAGAACCACATGCTGTTCCGGCAGTGTGATCTTCATCTCGACACCCAAAACCAAATTATCCTTGGGCAGGACGGTATAAAGGGTATCGATGACAGCGTCGTTGTGATCTGATACAAAATACCTGTATTCATCAGGTTCCAACGAACTCTTGAGGTCACGGTTGCGCACAGCATTGATAGCAAGCATAAATCCCCGATCGGTTCCCAACTGGATACGGGCGGCGATGGCTTCCTGTTTAAAGGTGCCGGTGTTGCGTTCTTCGATCCCGTCAAAGAACGTGGATGTCGTCTTGCGCACCATCTCCCCGTGTGACCAATGCAAAGATAGGGCTGGAGAATGAAGCCGGGCAAATAGACCGCGGATATTGCGGTTGCGGATGGTAAAATGACCAAAATCCGGTGAATAATCGCCGGCTACAACTTCCAGATATGGGATATTCAATCCGATTGCATAGCGGTTTACGGGCTGCTTATTGGATTTTTCCCGAGATGAAACAAAGAGATTGGTCTGCAAGTCCAGGATACCGTAACTGGTGTAAAGATCCAGTGTGGAAGACGCATCATCCCTGGGAGCGCCATACATAGCGGCAGCGCTATCAGCACTGCTGCCATAATAGTTTGTAGCCACGTTGAAATTTCCGTAATAATCAAAGGGCAATCCGATCCTCTTCCTGCCTGGATTGACGTTGATAGCCCACGTGGGTGAGTGGATACTGGTTCCTACCCGCAAACGGGCAGTGACAAAAGCCGTTATCATTCCGGGCTGGGGTTTTTCATCGCGGTAGGCAAGCGCTGCTTGTGTTGCAGCAGCTCTTCCGGTCACATCTCTGCCATTGACGATCAACCGGATCGAACTCTGATCGATGGCGTTCATGATCTCATACCATGATATCGCTATGATAAGAGCATCGTCAGTAGTAATATCTTCCGTGTCGCTCACCAAAACAAAAGCATTCTCCAATCTCCCCGACTTCAGAGCCGAACCGATCTGATAGGCATAATCCTCGGGCTGAAATTCGGGAACTGTGACCAAAACACCTGTTTCCAGGGTAAATTCAAAATAGTATTCCACACCATTGAAAGGATTACGCAGCCGCGGTATCGAAGCGAGGAACCATTGGCTACCCTCACTTTCCAGACGGAGACCCAGGCGTTCCCACTTACGCGTTCCGGGTACTCGCCAATATACAAAGCCCCGGCTGATCTGATCGAGGTCTTCGATCACCTGCAGGCGCAGGTCGGTCGCTCCTTCGGCATTCAAAGCCGCCGGAGGATTATGTGATATGCTCACGCTCCACAGAGAAATTCCGGCAAGCAAGAGCAACATGATTAGCAGATAATTGCGCATTAGCATTCCTCCTCGGTGGTTAAAACCGGATCTCAATATATTTGATGTTACCCAATTCATCCGTGAATTGAATTCTCATTGATCGTGGCTGGGTCTGCGTCTGGGCTTCGATCTCCAGACGTTCCGCTTCCGTTAGGTCTTCATCGGAACTTTCCTCCACGCTCAATAATCCCTGATCGTCAGACTTGGCAGTGTATCCCGCTTTGACCTCCATTTCCCGGTTGGTTATCGTGTTCTTGACGACCACTTCACCTTCATTGACAATAATAAGTGTCAGGTAGTCAATAAGTTTGGTCAAAAAGTCAGTCCCTTTTACTGACGCCACAGTGGTTGGGGTCTGCACCGTATAAGTTCCGCCGCGGCGGGTGACTGATGAATTGGCACTACCCATAGAGATAGTAGTGTTCTTATTCATGTTATTCCCGACTACAGCCGCATTGATTCTGACGACGGAATTGGAAAAGATCTTGAGGGTGGAAGACCCGTCGAGGTATTTTACTGCCGCGAATGATTCTCCCGCTGTTTTGATCTGGTCGTTGTTAAAGATCATATCACCGGCTTTGAATCTGATCGGTTTGTTATTGCGTGTTAGTTCCACTCTTCCGCGGGTAGCAGAAATGATGGCGACCGCTTCATTGGCAAGAAGCATTCCCAAAGCATTCAGCAGCAGGACGGCGATTATCAATGTCTTTTTCATTCCTTTCTCCTAATTCACGATCTCGGCTTCAATCGACAAGCCAAGGATGGAATTGAGCAATTCGAGAGCGCTCTGTCCGGTCTCCATCCTGCCATTGTGGATGATCGTGCCGGTTGGTCGCCAGCCGCTATTTAAGATATTGATGATCAGCGGATTATTGAGTAAACTCAGGATGGTGAAGAATTCACTTTGCTGATCCTGGATATCGGTTGAGGCATTGAATTGGAAGACGTACCAGTTGCTTTTCACCACACCGGATGTGCCCCCGGACCTGCCCCTTCCGGGTAGATTGGTCTCGGTAAACATCGTACTGCTAACCTGCCAAGCGTAGTAATGGTTATCCCGATAGGGCAGAAAATCGGTGAACGAACTGTTAGTCATTTGTGCAGGTGGGGCATAGAAAACTGTGCCGGAGGTCCCGATATTGCTGGCAGTAGGCGGATTGTTGGGCGGGAATTCCTTGATAGTGAGATTGAAAGTATTGAAGTTCGTAAACAACGAATTCCATAAATATCCGGTAGGGCTCATGATCGGCGGAACTCCACCCAGTGGGTTGCCCGGATACACGGCATAGATATTGCCGATGTTCTGGACAGTGATGGAAAAGTCCGTTTCAGAAGCCCAAGCAGCAGTTCCAGTGCGCTTCACCGATATCCCGATGGTGATCGTGCCATCTGGGAAACTACCGGATAAGGCGGCATCCTTGAGCAGGTTACTGGCATTGATGATTTCCTGCAGATCGATCTCATCATCCAGCTTAACGAAATTTGTACTGGCATGGTTGGTGATCAGGTCTCGGTTGGTAAGATAGAACGCTCCGTATGCCGGGATACCCATCCCCTCTTTGGTACGAAAGTCAGCCGTGACCAACAGAATACCGTTCCAAAGCACCCTTACCTGCAGATCCACCGGATATGATTCATTCAGATGATTGGTGATCGTAAGCGTAGTAAGCAGGGGTTGGTTGTGTGGTGCAAATGGATCAAAACTCGTTATATGAAGCATATTGACATTCAGCGACGCCGGTGTGAAGGTCGCCGTTATTCCTCTGTTCTGGGCAAAAACAGTGACCGCAAGCAAGAGGATCAAAACCGTTATCAGTGTGTTTTTCATGATTTGTCTCCTTAATAAGTTTGTTAGCAGGATGATTGGATGATCCTGGTGAGCAACTGTCCAAAATCCATTCCGGCGGCTTTAGCCGCCATGGGTGTCAAACTAAGGGCAGTCATACCAGGCATTGTGTTTACCTCAAGAAAGTAAAAATCGTATCCGCTATAGCGAAAGTCCACGCGGGCATAAGCATTGCAGCGCAATGCTTTCCAGATTCGAAGGGCATAAACCTGGAGCAGATCGGAAGAAGCCTTGTCCAACCTCGCCGGTGCGATATATTGGGTATTGCCTTTGGTATATTTATTCGCGTAATCATACCAGCCGTTTACGGGTTTGATCTCCACTGCCGGAAGCGCCTCTCCCTCCAAAACCGTTACTGTCAGTTCCCTGCCCGGGATGTATTCTTCCAGCATTACGCCGTCGCTATACTTGAAGGCATCGGCAACCGCAGGCTTAAGTTCATCCATCTTTTTTACGATATGGATCCCGACCGAAGATCCGGCATCGTTGGGTTTGACTACCAGGGGCAATCCTAGCCGCTCGAAGATATGACTGTAATCCTCGGGATTGACATAGTCAGCCAGCAGATCTTCCCGCAATATGATCGCCTTGGGTACTGGCACGCCTTCGCTCTCGGCGATCAATTTGGATGCATATTTATCCATGGCAAGAACACAGGCATGGTGCCCAGAGCCGGTAACCTTGAGTCCGCAAGCCGTCAAAACCGCCTGCATGGCCCCATTTTCTCCGCTTCCACCGTGCAAGGCATTAAAAATGATCTCCGGCTGCCAAATCCGCATCTGCGTGATCATCTCATAAAGATCGGGATAGTCGGCCGGATCGATCTCGGTAACCTCACAAGCCATGCTGCGCAATTGATCCGCCACCGCTTTCCCGGATTTAAGAGAAACTTCGCGTTCAGGCGAGATCCCGCCCTTCATCACCATTATCTTCATTTTACGCTCTTATTATTACTTCGATACACATATAAAAACCGGGTCAGGCACTGACGTGAAAGAATAGTTTCAATTGTCCTCCCATCCCCATCTTGAATCTGGCGGTGGAATCACTATTAGCGCCGCACATGTCGATCGATTGATATTGTCTGCCCAGGATCTCGTAGAGATGGACGCTGTGAAATACGCTTACTCCGTTCTTCAATTCGTTCTCGTCGGAGGCGCGCATCCAGGTATATACGACATCACGGTCGTTGATCACCACGTTGGCACTGACGATCACCTCATCTTTGAGCACATTGAATTGTCTGATCAGCCCATGTTCATTCATCTGGGAAAGAAATCCAACCAGCGCTTTCGCTTCGATCGGAAAATCCACTTTTTTCCGTTTGTAGAGAGCATACAGCAATTCGCTGAAGCGTTCCGGATTGAATCCCCCGGCAAATTGATAGTCCTGCCGTTGGGCACGGTGCAGCGCATTTTTTTCATCTTTAAACAAAGCAGCCGTTCCGGTCGGATCATAATACATCGTATATCGCGGCGATGCCTTGTAACCCTCCCAGGTAAAACCACGGACGTCAAAGTTATCAGGATGCAGACATATGTTTACCCGATGGTAGTACCTTTTGAGCCAGGTCGCGATCTCCCGCGTAGTTTCCAATTGATTCAACGCTGCCCGGTTTGGCCTTTCCACAATCTCAAACAAACGCAAGGGCTGGTAACAATTGAGCATCGGCATCACTGCCCGGCGATAGGTAAAGACCTGTTTTTCATACAGAGGCAATAGCGCTGCCAGATGTTCGCCGCGCCAGCAGGCAAGCACAAAAGCCCGGAACCCAAAATATTCCGCCATCGCATTCATCCAGTGCGGATGTGCCCAGACCGGAATTGCCGGATCGGGAAAGTGGACATCGGAGGGATTGAGTAGCGAGATCTCGTACTTCATATATTTTTCTGGAGAATATTGAGGAGTTCGAGAAGTTGGAAGGGCTTGATGATATAGTCCGTTACGCCGTGAACCATCGCTTTGTATGCCAGATCTATGGTTGGATAGCCGGTCATGACCAGACAAAACACCTTGTCATCCCTCACCAGAATCTCATTCATCAGATCCAGTCCATTCATCCCCGGCATCACAACATCGATCAATGCCGCTGTAAATCTGCCTGGTTTAAAGAGAGCCAATGCCTGCTCGGCATCTTCTGCCAATTCGACATTATATCCGTTTGAAGACAAATAGTCCCCAATCACCTCCCTCACGAGAGGGTCATCGTCGACCAGGAGAATGCGAGGGATCATGTTAACCACCTTTTCTCACCTATCTGAACATCATACGCGAGGGAACTCCATAAACCAATCACAAATACAAGTCAATAGAAAAAATTCCCCTTATCACGCGATAACATCTTATCTAAGTAATATATCATACTCTTACATACACCAAAAGGATTATGCC
>CAYZZE010000095.1:0-8966 GCA_964482845.1 uncultured Candidatus Cloacimonadota bacterium | reverse complement strand
CAGGTCAGGTCACATTGCCCTCGCCGTTGTTCACTCCTGTTCCCGGTATCTATCAAAGCGGCATAAATGTTTCATTTGACACGGTGACGATCCCCGCGGGCGCCGTATTGCGTTATACTCTCAACGGCACTGATCCGACTGAGAGTTCCCCTTCCTATGTCGCGCCGATAACTCTTCCGCTGAACAGCACCACTCTGATCAGGGTTCGTGCCTATCTGGCGCACTGGCAGCCGAGCGATATAGTGGAAGGACTCTACCGGATCACGGGTCAGGTGGCAGATGTCGGGTTCACTCCTGCCGGCGGGACTTATCAGAATGCACAAAGCGTCAATCTCTTTACCACTACCGGTGGTGCGGCGATCCATTATACGCTTGACGGTTCTGAACCGGATCAAACCGCTCCGGTCTATGGCGCTCCGATCGAACTGCCACTAAATTCCGTGACTGCGATCAGAGCCCGGGCGTATAAAACTGATTGGACGCCCAGCGGTATCCGTGAACAGACCTATATCATAACCGGACGAGTGGTTTATAATGAACCGGTGTTCACTCCATCTTCCGGATTTTATGCCGGTCAGCAATCGGTAACGATCAATACCGCAATACCTGCGGATGCCATAGTCAAGTTTACCACTGACGGCACCGAGCCGGTTCTTGCGTCTGCCACCTATACCGGTCCAATCGTAGTCCCGGGAGGGACCACGATCGTCATCAAGACGCGTGCCTTCAAGCCGGACTGGGAACCGAGCCTTATCCATACCGCCGCCTATAATGCCTTCATAGTTCCTCAGCCGCAGTTCTCACCAGCTGCCGGAACCTATACTGAAGCCCAAAATATCATAATCACGGTACCCGATGCGGAAGCCACCATCTATTACAGCCTGGATGGCAGTGAGCCGGATCTGGGTTCTACTCCCTATACCGTACCTATCTTAGCTGGACTGAACACAACCTGGAATATCAAAGCCAAGGCGTTCAGACCGGGATGGGTACCGAGCCAGACCGCCAATGCCACCTATGTGATCACTGGTCAAGTATTGCCTGTCGCCTTCAATCCGGTCGGCGGAACCTATACCACTCCGCAAAGCGTGATCTTATCTTCCGCCACGGAAGGCGTATCCATCCGCTATACCACTGATGGCAGCGATCCCGCGCTTGGTTCCACGTTATACACCATCCCGATCACCGTCCCGCTCAATACCGGCATGACGATCCGCGCCAGGGCGTTCAGGAGCGGCTGGTTGCCCAGTGTTACCACGCAGGAGACCTATAACGTAACCGGTCAGGTGAGCATCAGCAGCCCGGTCTTCAACGTGCCTTCCGGGATATACCAGACTGCCCGGAATGTGAGCGTTACCGGGATCCCCCATCCTGCCGATGCCGTGATCCGCTATACCACGGACGGCAGTGATCCCACTTTAGCGTCACCGATATTTACCACAGCGATCAACGTGCCTCTGGCAACGACCCTGACGATCAAAGTCCGCGCCTTCAAAACCGGTTGGGAACCCAGTCCGGTTTACAGCGCATTATACACGGTCACAGGTCAGGTCACATTGCCCTCGCCGTTGTTCACTCCTGTTCCCGGTATCTATCAGACCGCGCAGGGCGTCTCGATCAATACCGCCACAATTCCTGCTGATGCTGTTGTTCGTTACACACTGGATGGAACTACTCCCACCGAAAGTTCACCTGCTTACGTTAATCCTATTCAATTACCTTTAAATAGCACAACTACCATCATGGTAAGAGCATTTAAGAACGATTGGTTCCCGAGTTCCATAGCAAACGGAATGTATGTCATAACAGGTCAGATTGCCATCAATATGCCTGTGTTTTCGCCTGCACCGGGCACATACACCAGCGCACAAACAATATCAGTGAATTCACCACTGCCGGATGATTCAGTCATTCATTACACAACAGACGGAACCGAACCTGATCAGAGTTCATCAGTGTACACAACGCCATTCGATCTGCCCTTGAATAGTTCTCTAACGCTCAAAATAAAGGCATATAAAACCGGTTGGATACCCAGCGTGACATATACTGGCATTTATAACTCGACCGGTGCAGTTGTGATTAATACGCCAGTGTTTACACCGGCACCCGGATTGTATTACATGCCGCAACTGATCTCTATCAACCAATCTACAACTCCCTTGGGAGCGACACTTCGCTACACATTGGATGGAAGTGATCCCAATGAATCATCAGAGACCTATACAACACCGATCTTGATAAACACCGGACAACCAGTCACTATCAGGGTTCGCGCCTATTCTCCCAATTGGCTGCCCAGTATGATACACTCCGCCACTTATCGCGTGACCGGGCAGGTTAGCATTAACGCTCCTGTGTTCACGCCCGCTGCAGGAACATATCAGTCAACTCAGTTGATATCGATCAATCCTGTCACTATCCCTGCCGGTGCTACGATCAGATATACGACCGATGGAAGTGAACCGACCGTAACGTCACTTCTTTATTCGACACCGATTTCGCTCGGATTGAATTCCAATACTACCCTCAAAGTAAAAGCATACCAGAATAGCTGGCTGCCCAGTGTTACTTATGAAGCGACATATCTCATCACTGGTCAAGTGATCATTTCCACACCGGTGTTCAGTATTCCTGCCGGCATTTACCAAACTGCACAGACCGTTGGAGTTATTGGCACACCAGTTCCTTTAGATGCTCTTATCCGTTACACGACTGATGGCTCAGATCCCACTTCTGCTTCGCCTATTTATGCATCACCGATCGTAGTCCCGTTGGGGACTACGACCACCATCAAGGTTCGTGCTTTCAAGGCAGGTTGGACAAACAGCCCGGTTTATTCCTCAACCTATGTTGTCACCGGACAGGTTGTTCTTCCCACTCCGTTGTTCACACCTCCTGCCGGAACATACCAGACAGCACAAGCAATAGCCCTCAATACCAATACCATCCCGACAGGTTCAACACTCAGATACACTTTGGATGGAACTACCCCCAACCATAATTCACCCGCCTATCAAAATCCAATATTGCTGCCACTTAACAGCACGACTAACATAACCGTGATCGCATTCAAGGATGGCTGGACTCCCAGCAATCCCCAGTCTGCCACTTATGTGGTCACTGGTCAGGTAACTTTCAATATGCCGGTGTTTAATCCTCCTACAGGAACCTATCAGACAGCGCAGATGGTAACAGTCAATACTACCATCCCAGCAGGTGCTTTGGTTCGATATACAATTGACGGAACTGATCCGACCACCACTTCGCCGATCTATACCGGACCGATCGAATTCCCGCTCAATACGGCGAGAACACTCAAAGTAAAAGCATTCCTGGCAAATTGGACAACCAGCGCTACTCAGACTGCCGTCTATACAATCACCGGGCAAGTTGCTCTACCGGCAAATCCCTTCACCCACAACCCGGGTCAGATCTATACTGAGCCGATAAATGTGTATGTTACGACCAATACTACGCCAGCGGGAGCGACTATAAGATATACCCTGGATGACACTGATCCGGATGTCAATTCCCCGATCTGGGATCATAGCCAGCCCTTGGTCGTCAATCGAGGAGAAACAAAGCGTCTCAATATCAGGGCATACTATCCCGATTGGACTGCCAGTATTGTGTATCGCGGAACGTTCATCGTGACTGGAACGGTCGGATGGGTCGGTAATGTATTCACTCCAGCCCCCGGTACCTATCAAACACCGCAATTACTGGCGATAGGCAGGACTGATCCGATGGGTGCAACGATCCGATATACCCTGGATGGTTCCACTCCGGATGAAAATTCTGAGGTATACCTCCAACCCATCCCATTGAATGCTGATACTGCTTACCATGTGAAAGTAAAGGCATATGTTCCTTACTGGCTACCCAGCACTTGGGAATCAGGCGATTATTTGATTACCGGGCAGGTTTCGTTTACTGATCCTTCGGTTGTCTCTCCTGCTCCAGGAATATATCAAACTGCTCAGCAGATCGCATCGATCACTCAAACCTATCCTTCCGATGCCGTGATCCGTTATACTACCGATGGAAGTGAACCCAATACTCATTCCCCTGTCTTTAGTACTCCTGTCGATATTGGACTCAATACTCCCAATTTCGTTCTGAAAGTCAAAGCGTTTAGAGATGGATGGACAAGCAGCGAGACTTTCACAGGCATTTATACGATCACCGGATCGGTGGCTCTGGCTCCTTCGCCCTTCACGCCTGCACCCGGAACATATACTGCTGACCAATCGATCAGCATTGCTGCCCCGATCTTGCCTGCGGATGCTGTGATCCGTTATACCCTTGACGGAAGTGAACCTACTACCGGATCACCGCAATACACTGCTCCGATACATCTGCCGCTCAATTCCTGGACTCGCATCAAGATCAAGGGATTTGCACCTAATTGGATGGAAAGTCCCGTGATCAATGGTGATTACCGAATCACAGGAACAGTTGCAAATCCCACTTTCTCTGTTCCCGGCGGCATCTATCCAGAAGCACAACTGATAACGATCAGCAGCGTCACGGACAGCGTCCAGATCCGTTATACCTTGGACGGCAGTGATCCCACAACCGATTCACCTCTATACACTGAACCAGTTTTAATCCCCGCCCTTGCCCAGAACCTGATGTTGAAAGCAAAAGCATACCGTCAAGGCTGGATCGACAGCCAGATTACCCAGGTAGTATATTCCGTCCTGCTGGTGCCGATCGAAGTCCGTGCCTTCAATTATGCTGGATACATCAGAATCATGTGGAATTCACCGATAGCAAGCAAACGCGGCTTGGATGGATTCAATCTCTACCGGCGACGAACCACGGAACCGACATACACTAAGTTAAATGATGTCCCGATCACTGCTTTCCAAGATAGCGTGTATCTCTGGGACGATTATCAGATACAAAGCAACGTAACGTATCAGTATTATGTGACTGCCATTTATAATGGCGTGGAAAGCCCCGGCAGTATGACCACCACCATCGAATATCAATCTCAGGAATTGGAGATCAGCGCTACATCTCATGCCTACCCCAACCCTGCCATCACATCCTGCCGGATCAAAGTCATCCTCAGTCGCAACGACAACGTCCAAGTGACTGTTTCGATCTTCGACTTCACTGGAAAGAAAGTTAGAACCCTCACCGTTCCCACTACCAATACCAACATGCTGGAGATCCCATGGGATCTGAATAATGACAGTGGAACCAAACTTGCCCGTGGGACTTACTTTGCCAAGATCGTTGCCAATGACGGCATCAACCGTACCGAAAGAACCATCAAGATCGCCGTGAAATAAGAGGAGGGAATAATGAAAAAGATTGATAACACTCTGGGAAACGTCATGAAGTACATCAAATACTACCTGCTCGTTACGGTCATACTCATGATCATCGCCTCTCCCGTAATTGCCGGTAACAATTCCGCAGCCGCATATGTGCGGCTCGGAGTTGACGGCAGGATAATGGCTATGGGAAACGCCGGAACAGCCATCAGCCGTGATATCAATGCCGCTTATTGGAATACCGCCGGACTCTTTGCCATCAAAGATGTGGAAGTGGCAACCCAATATAATCTCAATATGGTGTTCGATCGTTCCTACACCTACGCTGCCATTGGACAAAGATACGATTGGGGTGCTCTTGCCCTCTCCTGGCAAAATGCTTCGGTCGGTGACATTGAGGGATATGATGATAATGGTCAACCCACCGGAACCTTCAGTAATAACGAACATAGTATCGCACTCAGTTATGCCAACCATTGGAAGAGATTCCAGTTTGGTGCCGCGGCTAAGTTTTACCTTTCCATCATGGATATGGATACTGAAAATGGCCTTGGACTGGATCTGGGAATCAAGTATGACATCAACCAATATCTGGTTGCCGGATTGAATGCTCGTGACCTTTATGGTAAGATCGGTAGTGACCTGATCCCTTATCAACTATCTGTCGGTGTGGGTGCCTTTCCCTTCCTGGGGATAACCCTCGCGGCAGATGTCGTCTTGGAAAAGGATGTAGATCCCTATTTCAATTTTGGCGCTGAATACTGGACAGCGATTGGCAAGGACGTGGAAGCCGATGCCAGATTGTCCGTGATCCGTACCGAGGAAAAAACTACCTGGCAGGGATTGCTGTCCAGCACCAGCACAGGTATCCGGCTCGGTTTTCATAATGGCCGCTTCACCGCCGGCAGTGGTCTTCGTTTCCGTAATCTCCAGGTCGATTATGCCTACCGGATAAAGCCGAATGAGACCTTCAACGACGAACACATCGTATCGCTGATCATGCGGTTCTGATGATAGTCCAAGGGAGTTACCGTATGAGACGCTTAGTATTGTGTATCGTCATAATGGTTTTGGCGATAGGACTGTCTGCAATCGGCCTTTCTGGAGAGCGCTATGCTCAGGAAGCCCTTGAGTATTATCAGCGCGGGGACTACCGTAATGCCATCAGGATGTTTAATGATGCCAATGACGCTGCCGGCGGCAACCGTCCGGAGTATTTTTTCTGGATCGGAACTGCCAATATCGCGCTACACAATTCCGAGTCCGCCAAGTTTTGGCTGAATGAATACCTGGAAAGCGGTGACCTGCGTTTCCGTGATCAAGCACAGACCTATCTCGAGATCATAGATATGCAGTCATTGATCTTCGAGAAAGTCAGTATTCGAAAGATACCGGCTTATATCAACAGCCGCAATTCCGATTTTGGCGCTGTAACTGATAATGAGGGCAAATACCTATATTTTACCTCCCTTAGACCTGCCCGCCGCGAAAAAGAAAACATCTGGCGCAGCGAACGGCTTAATACCGGTTGGGGCAGACCTGAATTCATCGATGAATGGAATACCGACGGCAATGAATCCCTCGGCAGTTTTTCCCGGGATGGCAGGATCGCCTATCTCTTTGGTAACTATGAGCGCGGCAAGATCGATGGCGACCTCTATCAAAGCACCTTTGACCGCAGATGGGGAAAACCCAGTCCCATTACTGAACTCAATACTCCTCAAACCGAAACTCAACCGACGGTCTATGAGGACTCATTGATGTTCTTTGTGTCTGTCAGGGAAGGCGGATACGGTGGAACCGATATCTGGGTAAGCGTCCTCGAAGGCGATCAATGGGGAGAGCTGATCAACCTCGGGACAAGGATCAATAGCCTGGGCAACGAACAAACCCCATTTCTCGACTATGATGGTAGAACATTGTTCTTTGCATCGAACGGACATCCCGGCTTCGGTGGATATGACTTATTCAAAGCCGTTAGATTGGGCGAGGGATGGACAAAGTGGTCAGTTCCGGAAAACCTTGGAATACCTTTCAATTCGATCGGAAACGACCGCTATTTCTACCGCATCAAACACACTAATGAAGCATTCATCAGTACCGATCGGGATGTAGAAGGATTTGAAAATCTTTACACTATCAATGTAGTCTATGCCCCTCGTGAGCATGTGGAATACGATGAAGACACTGGCGAAAAGATCGTTATCCCATTTGAAGAGGATATGGATTTGGAAGAACGGATGTTGCCCGAGGACGAGAGACCGCCCAGACAGTATATTGTCTTCTCCGGACGCGTGACCGATCAGGAAAAGGTTCCCCTTGAAACGCAGATCCACTTCGTCTATCGAATGGGCAGAACTCGGTTCCAAAGAACCGTGGTCTCTGATCCTGCGGGATTGTATGAAATCTCTTTGCCTTATGCTCCTATCTATGCGGTTGTCGTCAATCAAACCGGATTCCTGCCCTATCGGGACGATCTGGAACTGCAGCGTGGAATACTGGCTTGTCGATATGACATTACGCTCAAGCGCGGTATCGCCGATGATATCGATATCGCCAGAGTTCTCACCGACGATGATGATGAATTGGTTCGCGACTATGTCACCTTTATCGGTTCGGTCAGTGATGAAACAGGTAAAACCCTTGCTGCTCCGATCCACTTTGTTTACCGGATCGGAAGGATCAGATTCGAACGCACTGCCAAATCTGGTGACGACGGGCAGTTTGAGATCCGTCTCCCCTACACCTCTACTTATACCGTGGTAGTCAATTTGGATGATTATCTGCCATTCTCCAAAGAGGTAGAACTGGAACGGGGTCAACGTCAATTCCGCCTGGATATCGTCCTTGTCAGTGGCGTTGCAGATGTTGTGGATATTGATGCCATAATGGCTGATGAACGTCAAATGATCGAATTCTATGGCATCGTGACCGATGAAGATGGAAAACCCATGGGCGTGGATATTGAATTCTCCTACATCATCGATAATAACCGCTTTGTGGAAGTCACGTCATCAAATGCAGAAACCGGTAGATTCCGGTTCCCGCTACCGGTTGTCAATAGATATACTGTCATTGTTGACCAGGAAGGATTCTTCCAGTTCCGTCGGGTGCTGGAGATTGCCGCGGGTGCGAAGACCCAGGAACTCAATATCGTACTCAAACGTCTGATTGAAGAGAAGATATTTATCTTTGACGATGTCCAATTTAAGTTCGACAGTGCTGAATTACTGCCGGTATCGATGCCGATCCTCAATCAGATCGTGCTGACGCTGCTCAACAATCCCGAGATCAAAGTCGAGATTTCCGGCCATACCTGCAACATCGGAACTGCCGAATATAACCTTGGTCTTTCCGGACGCAGAGCGGAATCAGTAAGAAAATACCTCATTTCCAAAGGAATCGACCAGGCACGCTTGACCTCCGTTGGCTATGGACTTACCAGACCAGTTGCAGACAATCGAACTCTGGAAGGCAAGATCCGTAACCGCCGCGTCGAAGTAAAAGTGATCAAATAATAAGAATCCTTAAAGACCTTTGCACATAAGCCCTCTCATGAGATCGAACTTGTATAAAACAATGACCTCATAATTAAGATTCTGTCCGTCCCGCTTCACCACGGCTACCAAGTCTATTCCCTTTGACCTAAGTGTGCCAAAAACAAATCGTAAACTG
>CAYZZE010000094.1:0-9001 GCA_964482845.1 uncultured Candidatus Cloacimonadota bacterium | reverse complement strand
AGTATAACCTTAGTATAACCTTACGACCGTAAGGTTATACTAAGGTTAACAAGCAAGGAGGAAGAGGGAAAAAGCGATCCTCAGTGAGGGGCTGGGGATATGATCAAACCGATATTTATCCGCCTAAAAGGACATCTGCCAGGAAGCGAAAACGGCATGTTTCCAGTCAGCGGTTCTGGTCGAGGTCATACCGACCAGGAAGCGGTGATGCGCCATTCCGTCGAATGTCAGGTTATTGGTCAATTTCAAAGTTTCGGTCACGACGCCTTCAAGCCATCGGGTTTGAGTATTGTCGATGTCGGGGATGAGGTGAGCGTAATTCAGGGAATAATGGTTGCCGGTGCTGCCTTGTTTGGTAAAAGAGGCATGGCTGTCCCAGCGCAGAGCATTGAAGATCGGTAGGTTCAATTCGCCGGAGAGGTCGATCAGATTGGCGCCCCGGGGATGCCCGAGCGGTCTTTGGTCGTGGGAGTATTTGTTGTAGTCCAAATAGTGGGTGTAAGACCATGGACGGACGGCGCTGACTTCCAGCGTGATCTGGGGTGCCTGACGAATCGGAACGGCGGATCGGTTGAGTAGTAGATTCACGCCTCCCTGCAGGGCATATTTGTTTCCCCACCAGTTTCCGAATAGTTCGGAGTAGCGCAATTCATCCAAAAACGCCTGACCATAGAGCAAAACCCGGGGATGAAGGCGGAGCGCTCCGCCGGCAAAGATGAGGACGTTGTCTCGGTCTCGCTGGTTATGCTCGGTCACTCGCCAGAAGGTGTGGGGAAGCAGATAATTGATATCCAATCCACGGTTGCCGTAGATGATGGTCTCGCCGGCAAAGAGACGCAATCTGTCACCGGCGCGATAGGTGATTTGATGGATGGCCAAGTATTTATTCGGCAGGTTTTTCTGGTTTACGCTGGCGTTGTCAAAAAGAGCGATTGTACTATCGGCGATCAGGGAAGCATGCATGAACGAGAGCGAAAATGATCCGGCAAATCCCTCTGCCAGAAAGTATCCATAGTCATTGCAAGCGTCATTGAGGATGATACTGCCGGAGATGCTATTACCGATGGCGAATCTTCCGCGTCCGAGGGCAAGGGTATAGTTGGGATGGATGTAGTAGATGTCGGCAGTGAGGTTGTCGATATCGATGCGGGATTTGCGGCGTTTATAATAACCATCAACGAGGGGAGAGGTGAGAACGCTGTCCAGATCGCCCCAAAATCCACCATTCCACCACACCGCCCGCATGCCGAAGTTGTCATCGACGTAGGTATTGAATCTGATGCCCTTGTAGAGGAAGGAGTAGTCATAATCGTCACGATAATACAGGTCGCCGCCGGCGATGACGTTCATCTCGGATCGCAGGTGCCATTCCACGTTCTTTTGGGAATAGATGCACATGGCGCGGCGTGGCTCTCCGGGGCTGAAATAATCACCGATTGAGGCGAGGAGGTCATCAACGCTTTGCAGAGGATGATGCAAGCCGGGATCGGCGGTTTTGATCCGGTCTTCCCGATAGGTGTCATTTTCCTGGAGGAAACTCTGCTTGATCTGTGATCTGATGCGGGGATAAAATCCCGATTCCGGACTTAGATAAGCGTTACCGACAGCAGGAAAAAGACATAGCAAGAGAACAAGATGAGCGAATATGATGGATTTAGTTATGCTCGTCATGGCTGCTCATCTGGCATATTTTAACGATCTGTTCCACTTCCTTGGCGCTGATCTTGAGTTCACGAGCGATCTCACGAACCGACCATCCGTCGCTCAGAAGTTTGGAAATCATCTTTCTACGGGTATCGGCATCGATAAATATGGGTCTATCGGTATCGCCGTTGCCATTCAGTAACTTGGGTTTTATCCGTTTGGCGAGTTCCAGCATCCAGATCCAGGTAAGCAAGAACATCATGATGATGAATATCAATAGCGATAGTATGATATTCTCATAGGTAACATCGGCAAGACGGGAGAACAAGCCATCCTGCTCAATCACGGAATGCGAGACCCTGGTTTGGGGCTGGGGGGGGTGTGGCTGTTCGGCAGCAGCGGGCTCCGCCTCCTGGTCATCTGGCACCAGTTCCGGGCTGGGGGTCTTCTCCGGCAAGGGTTGAGCACCGGGGATCATCTGAAATAAGGATTGGGCTCTGGCATAAAGAGGACTGTTGGTGGGGATACTGCTGAGTTTTTCATTGGCAAATTCAAAACTCTTCCGTTTGATCAGCAGATCTCCCCAGTTGACGGCGATCTCGTGATCATTGGCAAAATCACGGGCGAGGGATCGGAATTCTCTTTCGGCAGTGCTGTACTTTCCCGTGTCGGTATAAAACCTGGCAAGGGCAAGGCGTTCCCTGCGGCCTGTCCTGGTCAATTGGGCATGGATATCCAAAACGATCCGGTGGGGATCAGGTAGTATCAGTTGCTCGGTTCTGAATGGTTCCATTGTCCTGATGATTATGATTGTGCCCGAAGCGGTGGGAGAGACCTCTATGGCATCGATGATGCTGCTCAATCGGCGATAATCAGGCCTCACACCGCCGACGGATACTCCCGGCAGAGATATCCTGATCGTCTTTTGTTGGGGATTCGATTGAACATCCGGAACGACAGGACTGTCCAACGTGATAACGGTGCGGGTGACAACATTCTCATAATCATGTGCCTTGATGGCGGTGATCGAAGCGGCATCAAGCGCAATCACCGCTCCCAATATCAACATTATGATGCAGAAGTGCTTGGTCATACTAATCCTCCCAAAACAGGGTGTTCGATCCTTGCGATCCCCCCATTTTCATACAAATCAAGAATTCTATTAGGAGCCCACGAAGATAGTTCGAGCAAAACAGTCAAGTACTTTTCCGAAAATTGCTTGCCAGATTATTGTCGTCAGATATTACGTCACTCAATAAGATGAAAAATGACCCGGGAGTAATAAATGCCTGCGATCGAGAGAATGCAATTTCCAAGGAGATATCCATTAAAGGACATGGTGTTTCTGGTGGCCATAGTTGGTATCGCCGTTGGATTTTTGGTGCATAATTGCACACAGCGGCAGATTGCCGAATCCCTCAGGATCGAAGATATCCGCATATCGAATTATACCGAACAATACGTCGAGGTCAGTTATCTTGTCACTAACCTTACCTCTTCTGCCCAAGACTACCGCCTGCTCCTCACCCTGTATGCCCAGGATGATCAGATCCTGTCCAGTTCATTGTTTATGATCACGGTTCAGGCGGGCAGGAGCGAACGGCGTAGTAAATTGCTTGATAAGTTGAATCGTCGTCTCCAACCCGGAGAGAAACCTCAACGAGCCACCATTGAATTGTATAAACGCAGGATTTTGTGATATGTATAATAAAGACCTCGCTTGCCTTTCCGCGCTCGATCTTGATCCACGATCGATGTTTGACCATGCTCCATTTGGGGTGCGGATCTGTAATATACACTATGAATTGCTATACCGTAATGATGCCATCACCCGTTGGCTGCCTGAGATCATCCCGGGGGATTCGCTGTTCATTGTGGAGATTTCCCGCATGGATGAAGAGAGCACTGAATTTGACGATGAACACAAACGGCGGCTGATTCTCTCGCTCTTCAAGGAAGGGAAAAGCGTTAGCAGCGTCTTTACCTTCCACTTCATGAAAAGGTATTTCCAATTCAATATCATTCATATCCCGCTGTTTGATCGGCAGGGTAAGGAGGCGGGTATCCTCGAGATAACCGAAAACCGCAGTGAACATTACCAGTTATCCCAATCCATTATCCACTCTAAACGCTTCGAGAATGTCGGTCGCCTTGCCAGTGGTATTGCCCATGATTTTAATAACATCCTCCAGGTGATCGTCGGTCATGCCGAGATCATGATGAAAGCTTATCAGGAGGATGATCGCTTGATCAAAAGTTTGGATATTATCCTGACCAGCGGCAGGAAAGCATCAGCCCTTACTCGTCAGTTGCTGAGTTTTAGCAGGAAACAAGAAAGCGATTTTAGTATTTTTGCGCCTCATAAAACCATCCAGAACCTGCATAAACTGTTGCTCAGAATGATGGGTGAAGATATTAGGATGAAACTGGATATTGATGAGAACAACTGGAATATCTGCGCTGATGAATCGCAGATCGAACAGGTCTTTCTCAATCTGGCAGTCAACGCTCGTGAAGCCATGCCTCTGGGCGGAATGATTGATGTCTCGATCAGGGATGTGGAATTATCTGATCTGGATTGTGCTCAGATACCTTCTCTCAGAGCTGGCAAATATGTCCATATACGGTTTGCAGATAGTGGACAAGGCATGGATCAGAAGACCATGGAACACATCTTTGATCCTTTCTTTACTACCAAATTCAAGGGTTCCGGACTCGGACTATCCACAGTCTATAGTATCGTCAAGCAACATCAAGGCGCTATTGATGTTCAAAGCACTATGGGGCGAGGAACGGTCTTTGACATCTACCTGCCCAGATTAGAGGACGATCAACAAACACTTTGCAGCGATGATGATACGCTACAGGATGACAATCTCTATTCCGAAAGTATCCTGATTGTTGAAGATGATGCGATGATTGCTGATCTGGCATCACAGGCCCTTTCAATGCAAGGTTACAAAGTGGATACTGCTGAAGATGCCGCTTCCGCTTTGATCAAGATAGAACAACGCAACTATGATCTCTATTTGGTGGACATAGTGTTACCTGATGGTAACGGGGTGGACCTGGTAGAAGTGATCAAGGAACACAATCCTCAGGCAGGGATATTGCTATCAAGCGGATACACTGAGGACAAGTTACAGATAAAAGTAGCCATAGAAAGGGGATATGAATTCTTGCACAAGCCGTACACGATACAAACGCTGCTCAATATGTGCCGTGAACTGATCAACAAGGTATAAAAAAAGGGCGCCATCATGACGCCCGTTTGTTAAGGACTGCGGATTAGTTAAGTTTGATTTTGATTGGTTGTGTTATTGAGCAACGTCGGCTTTAAGAGTGTCTTCAATCGTGGGTGGTACGACTTCCTCGACCGGTTCGGGAGCGGGTTCTTCGACCTTTTTCTTGCAGCCGCTGAACACGAGTGTGCTCAGTACCAACATTGCGATCAATACGAGTAAAAGGGTTTTTTTCATTTTAATCCTCCATTGAGTTTATTCCCTTTTTTGGTTTTGGGTCTGTATAAACAAGTGATTACAAGGGCAAGATATACTTGCGAGTGCATTTCAGAAAGCAGTGAGAATATCAATGCTTGACCGCTTTCCCACAGTCCTTAGTCACATCTATGCGCTTGATTGGGTAACCTATTTATTATTGTGCCTTTTTTGGCAAGTTATTTTTTGGGGCGGAGGTAAAAAAACTAATAAGATGTGTCCAAACCGAGGTGGATAAAACCGTTTCCTAGGCTAACAAAACTGCCATCCTGAAATCCCAGGCCATATTCCACGGAGACCTGTCCGATCCTGGAACTCATTGATATGCCGATACCTATGCCCATTATACCGGCTTGGTATGTGTCTTTATCAAGTGCCAAGGCAGCATTGTCGAAAAAAAGATACACCCGGGATTCGGGAGTTACCCGATATCTCATTTCCCAATTCATCCATCCCAGCCGCCAACTGGAAAAACTTTCTTCCGCAAAGCCCCGCAATGAGTTGTATCCTCCAAGAGTCCATAATTCATAATCCCGGGCATTGGCATCATTCAGATCGCGCAAGTGTGTCTGCTGTGCTGCCACTAACCGCCGGGATATTGGAATATAGAATCTCGCATCCAGTTCCGTGGCATTGCGGATCTTCTTCACTCCCGGATCGTCAGTCCAGATCCATCGATATTGGACATTAAATTCCATACCTTTGGTGGGATTGGGTGGGTAATCGACGTTTTCATAGCGCCAAAACACACCGGTCTTACTATTAGCGGACTTATCGATCAGGGTCGGACGCCGGACACCGGGATGGATGGATTCCGTTTCCAGTTGGATACCATAGCGGTTATTCAATTGATACATATAGATATCGGCGCGGGCAAACATCTTGATCCAGGTGGAATCCCGGCGTGAGCGATGGAGCGTGAAATCAGCTGCCAGCGGAAACCGCAAGGAACCGGATTCGTGATATGCCAGTTCCAGTTCTCCCGATTTGGTGGGAAGCTCCCTCCAAACCAGACGTATGGAGCGGTCCGTGCCCCAGAGGTTCAGAAAGCGGAAGCGAACTTGTCCGCTGAGATTGGTCTGGTCATTTTGTTCATTAACGCCTAAGACCCCTTCCAGATACGTCATTTTACCCTCTTCGACCGTAAAGAGCAGGGTATTCTCATTAACGGGATCGATCCGGCAATTGCGGATATATGCCTTACGTATGATATTGGCTTCGGCGCGCCGCAGAACTTCCGGAGTGATCTGCCGGACTTGATTGATGCCTGAAATTGCCAAAAGCGTTTTATCCCGGGTCGTTTCATTGCCTCTAAACACGTAGTTTACGTGATTCAAGGGCTTGCCCTCATCAATCCCGATCACCGCTGTCAGCCCGGTTTCATTTTGGTATAAACTGTCCAGTCTGACTCTTGCAAAGAGGTATGAGCGCTGCAGATAGAGATTGAGGACTCTTTCCATCAGTTTATCCAGTTCACTGAGTGCGATGTTTGGCACGGTAGGTAATAGCAAAATCTGTTTGAGTTTATCATCACTGAAATAGCGCATCCCGCTGAAATTGATCTTACTTATCACGGATGGGATCTGTTCTTTGAGCGTAAAGAGCAACTGCAATCTGCCCTCATCGTCGGCAGTGATTTGAGGATATTCCACCCGAACGTAATACCAGCCCCGGGAATACAGATATGAGCGCACCTGCTCCAGGGCGATGATCACGAGATCATTGTCGAATCGCTCGCCTTCCCGGATATCGATCACCTTTAGCAGCGCCGATTCATCGATCCGAAAATCCGCCTCTACCCGAACCTCACGGATCAACACCCCAGCAGCGGGCACAACCTGCGAGAAAAGACAACACAGTCCAACCAGCGGTAGAAGGCGCATTTTCGTCAACCGTTAATCGCGGTCAGCGCGCAGGACAGCGAGAAATGCCTCTTGGGGAACGGTCACGGAGCCGATCTCCTTCATCTTTTTCTTGCCTTCTTTTTGCTTTTCGAGGAGTTTCCGTTTGCGGGAGACATCACCGCCATAACACTTTGCCAAAACGTCTTTGCGCATGGCATTGATCGTGCTGCGGGCGATGATCTTGGCACCAATGCTGGCTTGGAGCGCGATCTTAAAGAGGTGCCGCGGGATCACTTCCGAGAGGGTTTCGGTCACGCTTTTACCCCAGTTGTAAGCTTTGTCGATGTGACAGATAAAGGACATTGCATCCACTTTCTCGCCGTTGATCAGGATATCGACCTTGACCACATTGGCCGGCCGGTACTCTTTGAAGTGATAATCCAGCGAGGCGTAACCACGGCTGACGGTCTTGAGTTTGTCATAAAAATCGAAGATGATCTCGATCAGCGGCATTTCATAGGTGAGCTCCACCCGCTTTTCATCGATGTATTGGATGTTTTTTTGAATGCCCCGCCGTTCTTGCGCCAGTTTCATAATGTTGCCGATATAATCGGTGGGGACGATGATCTGGGTATCCATCACCGGTTCAAAAATTGTCTCGAGCTTGGTTGGATCGGGAAAATCCACCGGATTGTAAACGGTGATGTTCTTGCCATCCTTGAGCAGGATCTGGAATCGGACGCTGGGAGTGGTGGCAATGATCGGCACATTGTATTCCCGCAGGAGACGCTCTTTTACGATCTCGAGGTGCAGCATGCCGAGGAATCCGCATCTAAAGCCATAGCCCAGAGCCAACGAACATTCCTTTTCATACATCAGCGCCGCATCATTGAGTTTCAATTTGGCAATGGCTTCCACCAGGTTTTCATAGTCCTCGCCGTTGATGGGGAAGATGCCGCTATAAACCATGGGTTTGGGATCCATAAAACCGGGCAGGGCTTCCAGGCAGCCATTCTTGGCAGAGGTGATGGTATCGCCCACGCGGGCGTCTGCCACTTCCTTGATATTGGCAATGATGTAGCCCGCCTCACCGGCATTCAGTTCTTTCTGCGGTTCAAATTTTATGCCCAGATAACCGATCTCCTCAATCTCGAATTCTTTGCCGGTGGAAAATAGTCTGATCTTCTCGCTTTTCCGGAGCGTGCCGTCAAACATTCTGACCAAAACCACCACGCCGCGGTACAGATCAAAATAGGAATCAAAGATGAGCGCTTTGGCAGGATGACCATTAGCGCCTTTCGGATGAGGCAGCGTAGTGATGATCGTATCCAGTAGTTCTTCCACGCCCAGACCCGTCTTTGCGCTTACCTTCAGGATCTGTGAGGAATCCACTCCCAGGATCTCCATCAGGTCGTGTTCCACGTTATCCACATCCGCTTTGGGCAGGTCGATCTTGTTGATAACCGGCAGTATATCCAAGTTGTTGTCGATTGCCAGATAAAGATTGCTCATGGTCTGCGCCTCGATCCCCTGCGAAGCATCGACCAAAAGCACGGCACCTTCGCAGGACGCCATCGCACGCGATACCTCGTAAGAAAAATCCACGTGACCCGGGGTGTCGATCAGGTTGAGGATGTAATTCTCGCCCTTGAACCGCCGATTCATCCGAATGGCGTGCGATTTGATCGTGATGCCTTTCTCTCGCTCCAAATCCATATCATCCAATACCTGAGCCACCGCTTGGTTCTTGTCGATCACTCCGGTTATTTCCAGCAGGCGATCCGCCAGAGTGGATTTGCCATGGTCTATGTGTGCTATAATGCAGAAGTTACGGATGTAGTCCTGTTTCATTAAACTATTCTCCCAAAACGATACCGATTTCTGGCTACCGGTATTTTGTCAATAATTATGCACTTCCCCTGCTTGTTCCCTGCTTCATAACCTTAGTATAACCTTACGGTCGTAAGGTTATACTAAGGTTATACTAAGGTTATCAAGCAAGGAGGAGACCTGGGG
>CAYZZE010000093.1:0-9065 GCA_964482845.1 uncultured Candidatus Cloacimonadota bacterium | reverse complement strand
TCGTTATTGTAGGATGACAGGAACTTCCCTTTGATCTGCTTCAGGATGGCAGCGAGTTCATCATGCTTGGTGAAGGCGTCTGCGTCCTCACGCTCGTAGATGTGCTCTATGGTATAGTAGGGCGGGTCGAGATAGAAGAAGATATGAGGTTGGTCGAACCGGGATACGATCTTCTCCCAGGGCTGCTTTTCGATGATCACGTGTCGCAGGCCATAATTGCCATGGGATGAAAAACCGGCATATCTGATCCTGCCATCGCTTCGGCCTTATCCAACCAATCAAAGACCTTGTGTTTGCGTAAGTTTTTCCAAAAGTGCCGGTGCATACTTTGTAGGAGAGAATAGTCGATCCGGTCGGTCTGGAGACGCTCAAGTAGTCGATCGAGGCAATGATCAAGATCGGCGGGGGATTTGATCAGACAACAGGGAAGTTTGGCGGTGATATACACCCTGTTCCGGTAACCGCAAGCGAGAAACCTGCCCAGGAATTATTCGCTTTTTTAATCATGATAGACCCAAGCCGTAACATAGTAATTGACCCCATGACCGAAAAGCATACCGGAGCATCTGCATGCTGGGTATTTCATCAATGGTTCCGTCCGGAAGAGAGGGAAAACGTATACAACCAAAGCCCAAAACGGAGAGACACTCCTCTTTGTCAGGCATTTTACGGTATTCCATAATTCCCTAAAAAGGGCTCCGGATCATTCTGCCGAAGCCCTAAATTACTAACTGCCAAGGTAAAGTCAGTTACATCTGACCGATGGCACCGCCGATCAGGAAGCAAGTAGCAAATGCAATGATGGCATAAAGTTCGGGATAAACGCCCAGAATGAGTGTCTTGGTAAAGACGTCGTTTCCGGAGCCCAAACTCTCGATCCCATTGGCGACCACTCTGCCCTGTTGTAAGGCAGAAAAGAGACCAACCACGCCCATGATCAATCCGGCGCCGAGAATGGCAAAGCCCTTCATCATGGACATCTCCAGTTGAATGTGTCCCTGCAGGATGAAGAAAGCGGCAAAGCCATATAGTCCTTGCGTTCCGGGCATAGCGGAAAGGATCATACAATTGGCAAAGATGTCATCACGCTTTTTCATAGCGGCGACGGATGCGCTACCGCCGATAACGGTGCCGAAAGCGCTGCCCAGTCCACTCAGCGCTACCATGATAAAAACGCCGATCCAGGCGACGAAATAGGCAATGTTTGAAGCAGTTGAACCGGCAGCGATAGCGAGAGTATCCACTACCGCTGGATTGAGCGCATTGGCAGTTTGTGCTAAAGTATCAACCATGATACCTCCATTTATTTTACAGTTCTATTTTTGGTGAATGGTCTGTATTCCAGGCCGGGACCTTCAAAACCGGCATTCTTGTAAAACTCGACGAATGTTAGACGCAAAGGATGGATGAAACCGCCCAAGGCACCCAAAGCCAGATTGAGCGCATGGCCAAACAACATGAAAACAGGATAAGCCAGATATCCCGCGATCGGGATACTGAGCAGGTTCTGGGCAATGGAATTGACCACCAGACCAAGGATCGTGCTTGATACGCCCAAAGCAAAGAGACGGATGTATGAGAGGATATCACCCAAAAATCCAGTGACGACATTATACATCTCCCACAGTCCGGAACCGAGATTGACAAAGATATTCTTGCCGGGGGAATTGAACAGCATGACCATCCCCAAGCCGGCATACATAAGCCATTTGGTGTAGTGAGACAGAACTCCGATATTTGCCTTGAGCATCTCTGCGCCCATCAAAGTCAAACTAAACAGGAAGACAAACACCCCCAAAGGTGCGATCCCGCCCATGATCCCTCTCTGTCTGACGCCCTTGTGAACGCGGATCATGACGCCAAAGAGGATCTGCAAGGCACCCAAAGTCAGCGCCAGATTGAAGATCTGATCGGTCTCCGTGATCAATATGGCTCCGGATAGAGGAGTCAATTTGAGGTCAAATCCCAATATCGTCCCCGTCAGCCAACCCATGAGTATCGCGGAAATACCAAAGAGCATAATCAATGTAAGGTAACTATTTACGGCAGGGTTTTTAATCTTTTTCTTTAATGCGACAGCGAGGATGATCAGCGAGATACCGTACATGATATCGGCATTGCAGAATCCGAAGAATAGCATAAAGAACGGAGCAAAGAAAGGCGTAAGGTCGAGATCGTTATAATGGGGCAACATAAACATCCGGGCTATGGGCTCGAACAATTTGGCGAACTTGCCATTGCGCAGGGAGATGGGGACGTTGTCATGGGGCTGTGGATCGGTAGCGTAGTGGATAATGTTTTGTTGTTGTATGAATTGAACAAGGTGTGCTTCCAGCCGTTTGGGGATCCATCCGGTTAGGATCAGGATATGCTCATCTGCTTCCGGAATGCCTTGTTGCACAGCATCTTCGTAATCATACTCGGCTGTGAGTTTGATGATCTCATCCTGGAAGAGATGGAAATAACTTTTGGCGTAGGTGAGGAAGAAGGTCTCGATCTCCTGTTGTTTTTCCTGCGTTTCCTTGAGTTTCTTCTCCAGCTCCACCAAAGACATCTCCGGAAAGCGGAAGGTATCGGCATCAAGGTCGATCGGCTGATCGTCCTGATGAATGACCACAAAGTATACGTGACCAGCGGTCAGTGACAATTCATGCAGGGTGTGATTCGATTTCCATTCCTCGCGAAAATGGTTTTTGGGACAGGTATAAAAATCCACAGCGATGCCTTGGGCTTTGAGCATCTGAACCAAGTTTCGATCAAAGTGACCCCAGGGCTTAAGTTCCCCGATCCCTTTTCGCAATCCATCGGCATGGCGCTGCAGTTTTTCCTTTTCCGATTGGGCATTTTCCACCTGCTTGAGGATCTTCATCATATGGTAGGTAGTATGCAGGATATCTGATTCGTCGTTGATGTATTTACCGACATATTTGGCAGCAGCATTCATCCTTTCGATCAGATCACGTGTTTTGAGCAGTGCTTCCGTCTTTGCTTCACTTGAGCGGCTGATATGCACCATGCCCAGATCCTGCAAGCGGACAAGAAAATCGGGATAATCCGGATAATAGATCACGAAGGTGTGTTTTCTCATACTTTCGATCATGATGCTGCCCCTTTGACCATTCGGTTTTTGAGTATTTTCTGCGATGCCTTGGATAGGGTCTCCTCATCTTCAAGGAAACGCTTGATCTTACGGATGGCATCATTGAACGCCGGGATTTGCACCTTTTCGTAGAGATTTACTTTTTGCGTGGTTTTCTTGCGGACATATTCCAGTATATGCATCTTACGCAGGAACAGCAAGCGCTCGATCTGTAATTGGGACAGGGATTTGAGTATCTCCAGTCCCTCATGATACCAGGATGGGGCATTGAACATATTAAACTCAGAAAGTTCGTATTCGATGCTTGTAAGGACGGGCGTCTTTACTCCAGCGATCTTGCGGGATTCGATCTCTACATTCTTGATCGATACTAGCGAGGGATCGAATTCTGCCCAGATCCGGTGTAGTTTGTCCAATTGGGCAAACCGCCGCTGAATCTCATTATCCAGTTCATGTGCCTTGTCCCGTGCTTTTTGTACTTCCGCCCGCAGAGCGGACTCCTTGTTCTTGAGCGTGGGCAAGGCATCCTCACGGATCTTGAGTTGTTTTCTGATCGCATGCAGAGATGTCTTGTTATACTGAAACTTCAGATTCATGCCTTACTTCCAGAATTGATTCATGAATTCTTCTTTAATCCCGATCTCGTGACGGTTAAAGTGCTTTTTAAACAGTTCCCAGCAAATATCGAGCATTTTGACCGTATCGATATTCACATCGATGGCAAGGATCGCTTGCGAGTACTCACGGGCAAACTTGAGCACGCGTTCATCATAGTCGGAGAGGTCAAATCCATTCTCCAGTTTGGTCTTGGCATTGGCTGCATCGGCATAGAGGCGGATGGCAGTATTCATCACCTGGGGATGGTCTTCCCTTGTTTTTTTGCCGATCACCAGTTGCTTTAGCCGGGACAAGGAGCGGAAGGGATCAACGATAACGCGGGAAATATCCGTATCGCGACGCAGATATAACTGCCCCTCAGTGATATAGCCAGTGTTGTCGGGAATGGCATGAGTGATATCGCCACCGGAAAGAGTGGTCACCGCAATGATGGTGATCGATCCGCCGTCAGGGAATTGGGCTGCCTTTTCATAAAGTTTTGCCAGGTCACTGTATAGAGAACCAGGCATACTGTCCTTGGACGGGATCTGATCCATGCGGTTGGATACAATACTCAGGGCATCGCAATAAAGCGTCATGTCGGTAAGTAAGACCAAGACCTTTTCCTTTTTCTCCAGGGCAAAATATTCAGCCGCAGTGAGAGCCATATTGGGAACGAGCAAACGTTCCACCGGCGGATTTTCGGTGGTATTGACGAAGGATATGATCCGGTCGATAATGCCGGCATTTTCAAAGGTATTTTTGAAGTATAGATAATCGTCATTGGATAGTCCCATCCCGCCCAGGATGATCTTATCCGCTTCAGCTCTGAGTGCCACGGTTGCCATCACCTGATTGAATGGTTGGTCGGGATCGGCAAAGAAGGGTATTTTCTGTCCGGTTACCAAGGTATTATTGAGGTCAATTCCGGCGATACCGGTGGTGATCAGTTCTGATGGTTGTTTGCGCTGCACTGGATTGACTGATGGCCCGCCGATTTCCACTTCCTCACCTTCCACCTCCGGGCCGCCGTCGATCGGCACGCCATAGGCATTGAAAAATCTTCCTGCCAGTTGGTCGCTTACCTTGAGAACGGGTGGTTTACCTAAAAACATCACTTCTGCATCAGTGCCGATACCCTCGGTGCCGGAAAAGATCTGTAATGTGACCGTATCACCAATGATCTTGACCACCTGGGCATATCTGCCGGATACGACCGCCATTTCCTCATTACCAATGCCGGTCGCTTTCACGGAACAGGTCGCTTTGGTTATCTGATTCAGTTTGGTGTATATCTTCTGAAAGGCAGTGCTGTTCATTTGGATATCCTCCTATCGGCGACAAGGGTATGTAATTCGCTCTCAAACCGTTTGAATTCAGTCCCTTCAAACTCTTTGTAATTCATCTGCTTACAGAGGTTTATCATCTTGGTAAAGTAGGGCATAACATCCTCGAAAGTGTCAAAATCAAAATCCATATCACAGATGGAAAGGATCAGTTCCAGCATATACCTTTGTCTCACCATCGGTGTCGATGAATCGATCGGATCAAAACCATCCTGTTGGAGAATGATCCGGTCGATCAATTCCGACTTCCAATAGCGGTCATGATAGACAAGCGGAACGCTGTCCTCGCCCAGGATACCGATCTGATCATGGGCCTCCCGTCCCCGGATAAGGAGGTCTTTGGTATGGAGCACTTCCTCCACCCAATTGGGCGATACATTGGCATTGAGATACTCCTGCACCTCGTCATATTCCAGATACTTGGAATAAGAATCCATAGGATCGACCGCCGGATAGCGTTTGCTGTCCGCCCTTGCCTGTGACAATGCATAAAAACAGCGGGCGGCTTTTTTGGTGGATTCAGTGACCGGTTCCTTGAGGTTACCGCCGGCGGGTGATACCGTGCCGATAAAGGTGATCGAACCCGTATTGCCGTTATTGAGATAAACAAATCCCGCACGGGCGTAGAAATTGGAGATGATCGCCGGCAGATCCATCGGGAAAGCGTCTGGACCAGGTAATTCCTCCATACGGTTGGACATCTCCCGCAGCGCTTGCGCCCAACGGGAGGTCGAATCAGCCAGAAGCAATATTTTTAGACCCATTGTCCGATAATATTCGGCTATGGTCATGGCGGTATAGACCGATGCCTCACGGGCAGCCACCTGCATATTGGAGGTATTGCAGATGATTATCGTCCTTTCCTTCAGTTTTCTGCCCGTTCTGGGATCGTCCAGATGTGGAAATTCGGTAAAAAGTTCCACTACCTCATTGGCACGTTCTCCGCAGGCTGCGACGATGATCAGATCCGCATCGGCGTTCTTGGACAAACTGTGTTGCAAGACCGTTTTGCCCGCACCGAAAGGCCCGGGGATAAAGCCCGTTCCGCCTTCCACAATGGGATTGAGCGTATCGATCGT
The DNA here is from genome assembly GCA_964482845.1 of uncultured Candidatus Cloacimonadota bacterium. Lineage (GTDB taxonomy): Bacteria > Cloacimonadota > Cloacimonadia > Cloacimonadales > Cloacimonadaceae > VGPI01. The sequence goes on along the minus strand of CAYZZE010000093.1, from coordinate 2,943 downwards.
GCGGATTCCGGTCTCCATCTGGCGCGAAGGACGAGGTTTATCCTTGTAAGCCCTGACCGACAGTTTTACCGGCCAGGTCTGGATCATATTGATCTGATGTTCCTTGCCGCTTTTATCGGTAAGCACCGCTATCGTCTCTTCGATCGTGTATTTATCTGCGGGAGTGACGGATTTGACCGTAAATTCTTCGGTCATGGTAAAGGGAACCATGATCTTATGTTTGATCCAGTTTTCCGGCACTTCGCCCAACCAGTCTCCTCCGGTGACCTTGTCGCCGGGTATGACCAGCGGAGTCCAATCCCATTTGACGTCATAATCCAATGCTTCGGTATATTCGCCCCGCTTGAGAAAGACGCTTTTCATCTTGTTCAGATCATGCTGAAGCCCGTCGTAATTTTTGGATAGCATACCCGGTCCGAGTTTGACTTCGAGCATTTTTTGGGTAAATTCCGCTTCCGTGCCGATCTTGATGCCCCTGGTGCTTTCAAACACCTGGGCATAGGCGGTATTGCCCAAAACCTTGATCACTTCAGCCATCAGGGGTAAGCCCTCATGAACCACGTAACAGATCTCGTTCTGGGATACGGGTCCTTGCACTTCGATCAATACCAAGTTCGATACAATGCCGGTGACAATTCCTTTCGTCATTACACGCACCCTTATTCTATTTTTTTTCTTTGTTTCAAATCAAATTCTTCAGGGAAGGCAAAACTATTTTCCAGTTCGTTCAGCGTATCATGGAAGATATCCCTGCCTGTGGCTGGATCGAGCGCCATCCACCTTGCCAGGATCATCAGTTTGCACATATAACCCAATACCTTGTCCACCGTAAAGTAATCAAAGAAGGTCTGCTCATCGATCCATTTCCAGCGCAATGCGTCATAACCCCGCTCCCGATCCAGGATATCCTTGACCTCAAAGATCCGCAGGATAACGTCAAACAGCGGAAATTGCTTGCCCAGGCCAAAGTCGGATGCACCGCTCTTGGTGAGTTTTTCCACGATCTCGTTATCACCGATCAACTGACTGTCATACTTGAAGTCAAAGCGCTTGCCGTTCAGGGCAATGATGATGTTCTTCAGATCACAGTTAAAGGCAAACCACTTGTTGAGGAAGCGATTATCCTGCGCTGAAGCCCATTGATAAAATGCCGTGGTAATGCTGTGCTCCCACGTGAAAGGAGGCAGTTCGTCCTCTGTGTCAAGGAACTGCCTGATATGCTCTTCGATAAAACCGGGAAGATCAGCAATACCCTGATAGTTATAGTTATTACGCTGCTTTCTGATGCTCTCGATGATCTCGATCCATCTTTCTTTCCCGATCAAGCCCCGCTCGTCATATTCTGCTTCGTTCTGAAACAGGATATTGATCAAATTATCCAGATCGACCGGAATGAATAGTGCTCGCAGGCGTGCATAATCCTTGTATGACAGATGGTTCGCCGCCTCCGTCATCAATGCCGCTGGCGTCTTGGGTAGTTTGGAGTCATCAAAAGTGATATTGGGCAAGCCCGCAACCAGATAGTAGTATTCTTTTGCCATAAGCCCGGTTATTCTGTAAAGAGCAGTTTGGTGGTGCGGGGACGCAGATATGATCGAAACAGGTTTACGAAGTCATCATCGGTAAAACTGAGTTTATAAGTCCCGTCCATCGGTTCGATCGTAAAGCCGTTCTTCATCAAAGGGCTGAAATCCACCTTGATCTTGTCACCCATAACACCGGGTATCGACTGTTGTAGCAAGTCGTCCAATTGCTGCTGTAACTTCTCCGGCAAGATCAATCTTATGGAATCGGGTGAGTTATGCCATGCCTTGACGACCTCAAGGATCAAGTCCTGAAGAAAATGCGGGTTTTGAAAATTCTCTTTGATGGGTTTTTCGATCGCAGAATTGAGCAGAACTTCGGTGACCTTCTGTTTGATCACACTCAAAGTATGCTGAGCGCTCAATTTGATATCCGAATCCGTGTTTAGACGCAGATCATCCGCTTCTTTACGGGCTGAGGCAACGATCTCTTCCGCCTTCGTCTTTGCCTTGTCGATCAGATCCTTTGCCTGGGTTTCCGCTGCTTCCAAAATCTCCTGCGCCTCTTCCTGCGCTTTCTTAACTCCATCATTATGAATGCGTTGTAATAGTTCCTGCAACTGGTCGCTCATATCGTCTCCCATTCATTTTGCACTTTTGCGACATCGGATTTACAGGCTCCAATCATGTCAATAATTATGCGCGGGTCAAAACACATGTTATGCCCATAGCTATCGAACACTGCTAAGAACGGATTTTGTCTAACAGATAGTTTGGATATGGTTTTAAAGTCAACCTTAGAGAAATCATAGCACATACTGGGATCAACAGAGTAAGACCATTGAACAATCCAAATTGAAACTTGCCACGGTATAGTCTGACTTGATAGCGAGTCTGTTTTCGGGGGGTAGGCATTTTGGTCAAAATAGGTGCCAAACGCCTCCCAGTGCCCTTATATTTTGTGCATTTTCAGGTTTTTCCTGAAATCTGGACAGACCTCTCCTATCTCACGCTCGCAAAATCTTCAGGCTGTGCTTCAGATTGAAGACAATCGCTCCCATCAACAGTGCGATGTCCTTGAGAAAATGTTTGCGGGTTGGCAGGCGATTGGCAATCTCCTGATCGGCGAAGGTTATGGTTTGCATATCCATGTTTAGCTCCTGTGTTGTTATAAAGACAATATAATCAACGCATCTAATTTGTCAAGATTTATTTATCTATACTTTTTGTCCACTTGCATGTGCAACAGTCTTAGTTAGTAAATAACCCTAAGAACATTACCCCAAATTGTTCAATGGTCTTTATCCGTAAGAACAATACCCCAAAATGTTCAAGGGTTTTTCAGAATTAATGGTGTTTCCCCTATTATCCTCCCTGCTTCATAACCTTAGTATAACCTTACGGTCGTAAGGTTATACTA
>CAYZZE010000092.1:0-9185 GCA_964482845.1 uncultured Candidatus Cloacimonadota bacterium | reverse complement strand
TATTTTCTGCCTTCGGCTCTGGTCTCAAATTTCACGTAGCCATCGATCAAACTGAAGATGGTATAGTCCCTTCCGATGCCAACGTTTTTGCCGGGGCGGAATTTGGTGCCTTTCTGGCGGACGATGATATTGCCGGCAATGACTTTCTCGCTGCCGTATTTTTTCACGCCGCGGTATTTGGGATTGCTGTCGCGTCCGTTTCTGCTGCTGCCAACACCTTTTTTATGTGCCATTAATCACCTCCTCCGATAATATCGGTCACTTTAATCTGGGTAAATTGCTCACGGTAGCCCTTTTTGACGGCATAACCTTTTCTGCGTTTCTTATGGAAGATCTGGATCTTTTTGCCTTTACCGTGTTCAATGACTTCGGCAATGACTTTGGCGCCTTCGACTACGGGTTGACCGACAGCGATAACCTCATCGTTGCGGATCATGAGCACCTGGTCAAATTCAAGGGTTTGACCCGGCTCCGCCGTATTCAGCAAGGGAACGCGCAGGATGGCGTTTTTTTCAGCCCTGAACTGAAATCCTTTAATATCTACGATGGCGTACATCATTTCTCCTTGTTAATTTATCATAAGCAGTCAGGATTTTCTGATGCCCACTTGTGTCAAGCATTATATTTATCGGTGATGTCTTCTAAATGGGGTAGGGAATAGACCTTGAACTGGTCAACCCGCAATGCGCCGTCCTCAACAAAGTCGATTTGGTCTTTGTCATATTCCAAAAATCCTGGATGCTCGCCGATAAACTTCATCAATTCGGGATGAACCGCCACGCGCAAAACACGGTTGCGCAAAAAATATTCCGCCCTTGCCAGCCAGCGATTGATCCGCATGATCACGGCATCGCGTGATATCACGCGTCCGCTGCCGTTGCAATACGGACAGGGATCGGAATAATTGGAAATGAGCGTGGTGCGCATTCGCTTGCGTGTGACCTCGACCAAGCCCAGCGAAGTGAATTGATACACCTTGCACTTGGCGCGGTCGCGGTGCAGTCCGCTTTTGAGCATCTCTATGACTTCTTGTTTGTTATCATCCGAGACCATGTCGATGAAATCGATAACGATCACGCCGCTGAGATCCCGCAGACGAATCTGCCGGGCGATCTCGGCCGCTGCTTCGAGATTGGTCTTCTTGACCGTAAGTTCATAACTACTGCTGCCGGTGAAACTTCCGGTATTGATGTCAATGGCGACGAGCGCTTCGGTATGTTCGATCTTGATATTACCGCCGCTGGGAAGATAGATCCTGGAATGGAAGATGGTCTCGATCTTCTTTTCGATCGCCCAGGCATCAAAGATCGGTGTATCTTCTTTGTATATTTCCACTTTGTCGATCAGGTCGGGAGATATGTCTTCCAACTGGGAAATGATGCGGCGGGCAAATGCTTTGTCGTCGATGACCAGTTTGTCCACGTGTTCGCCAAAGAGGTCACGGATGAGGAAATTCTCCAGTGCGTTTTCCTCGAAGATGCAGACCGGCGGTTTGGAATGCTTGAGCTGTTTCTCGATCAAGTGCCAAGTCTTGGTCATTGCCCGGTATTCGTTTTCCAGTTCTTCTTCGCCGCATCCTTCCGCTTCCGTGCGGACGATGAGACCCACGTTGGGATCTTTTATCTTGTTCAGGATATTGCGGATGCGATTCTTTTCGGCGGGACTGTAGATCCGCCGGGAAATGGCAATCTTGCTTTTGTTGGGGAAAAAGACGAGGAATTTACCGGGAATGGAGAGTTGACCCGTAAGGCGGGCACCTTTGGAACCGATCGGCCCCTTGTGGATCTGGACGACGATCTCCTGCCCTGATTTGAGCAGGTTTGTGATCTTGGAACTCTCAGCAGGATTGAGCCGTTTCCCCGGCTTTTCGTGTTCGAAGACATCAAGAAAGTCCAGCACGATATCGGAGTAATGCAAAAACGCGGTGCGTTCCAATCCAATATCAATAAAGGCAGCGCCCATACCGGGCAGGACATCTTTGACGTAGCCCTTGTATATGTTGCCGACAATGTTTTGCTGTGCCCTTTTCTCGATGAAAAGTTCCACGAGACGGTTGTCTTCCAGCACAGCGACCCGCTTTTCCTGCGGATGCACGTTGACGATGATCTCAGTATTGATCTTGTTCTTTTTCATTGTTCTATATCATAAGGCAGTACAAAGAGCCATTCATTGGCGGAGAAACGTTGCCGGATGTATGCTTCCACCGCATCCATCGCTTCAGGCGTCTGGTTGCCAAAGAAAGAAGCGATCAGAGGGAGAAGCCGTTGGTTGCGGAATAAATGCCAAAAAGGTATGGGAGTGGGCAGGATCAGAGTACCATACTCTGATATGTTGGCCAGCTCGGCAGCTAAGGCGACGGCTTCATTCATATTGCCGATGCCATCGATCAGTCCTTTTTCCAGGGCGGTTTCTGCCGACCATACCTGTCCTTTGGCAAGGGATTCCACTTCATCGACAGTGATACTCCTGCCGCTGGCAACGCGGGTCTTGAATTCGACATAGATGCTGTCAACAGAACGCTGCATGGAGCGCAGAATCTCTGGTGAGCGCCGGGACAGGAAATCCATCACTCCCGAGTATTTCCCAAAACCGATGTTCTGGGTGCGGAGACCGATCTTGCGTCCCAGTCCTTCTGCTTCGGGAATGATCATCAGAACGCCGATCGATCCGGTGATAGTATAGGGATCTGCTATGATTCTATGAGCCGGCGTACTGATATAATAACCACCGGAAGCGGCTACACCAGCCATGGATACGACGATCGGCACCCGGGACTTGAGTTGCATTAGTTTATGGTGGATCAATTCAGATTCGAGGGCGCTGCCGCCGGGGCTATTGATCCTAAGGACAACCGCTTTGATGCTCTTGTCAGCGTTTACCTGATCGATCATCTTCTGCACTTTGGCGGCATTGATCGTATTCTCCGAAAACCCGCCCCCAGCAGGATTAATGCTCCCCTGCAGGTTTAAAACCGCTACGTTTTCAATCTGTTTGACCGGTATGGAAAAGCGCTGGTAATTGCTGATATTGAGTAGGCGATCATCGTTTATGTCATATCTGGCGAGCATCAGATCACGGTTCAAAACCTCATCCACCAAGCCATATTCCACTGCCTGCGCCCGCGTGATAAAGGGATCAGGACGATCTTCAAAGACGGATCTGATCTTATCCTGTTCTTGCCCGCGTGCCCTGGCAATACCGCTGATCAATAGATCATAGCGCGCTCTGAGGACGGCAGAAATGTTGTCGCGGGTATTCTGTTGCAGCGAAGTGCGGGTATAGGGTTCTCCCCCGCCTTTTACTTCACCGGATTGGACGACGTCAAACCGAATCCCCAGTTTATCCAGCATCTCTTTGTAAAACAGGATATTGGCGTTTACCCCTTCAAGCAGGATGCCGGCGGATGCGCTGGATTCCATATAGACCTTGTCGGCTTGCATACAGAGCAAGTAGTCCTTTTGGCCTGCCATATCCAGATAGGCGATAACCTGCTTGCCGCCTTGCTTGAATTCTTGGATCGCCATCGATATTTCATTGAGTCCGGCATAACTGATATCCGCAAAACGGGGACGGATGATGATCCCGGCGATCTTGCTGTCACTGGCTGCCAGGCGGATGCTTTGGCTCATCTCTTGCACACTGGTCTGGCGTGCATTGAAGAATCCATCTCGCTGGATCTCATTATAATCCATGATCGTGCCGCTGGGACTCAGCGCCAGCCAGGTTCCTTGCTGATACTTGGTCTTGGATATGCCCGCACCGCTGCTGATCATCGTATATCCGATGTAAAAGAATAGGATCGCCAAGAGCGGAAAGATGGCACAGCCGATCAGAAACTTCTTGTTTCCATTCATACTAAAAACCTCCAGAAAAGCCCATTGGGCTATCTATAAAAATCAGAAGAGGGGACATGCATACCCCGATCCTGCCTGCTCAGGATCGTGAAATTCCTGTCCCCTGTTCACTATAGTCAATGTCGTGGCGGAGATGCAGGGATTCGAACCCTGGATACGCGTTTTAGCACATATACACGATTTCCAATCGTGCTCCTTCAACCAGCTCGGACACATCTCCGCAGGATGGCGCGTCAAGCTGGTGAGGTTAGCCTTTCTGTCAATCAAAATCAATGCCTGAAGTGTCGCCGGTCCGTAAAAATCATAGTGATACCCAGTTCGTTGCATGCTTTGATCACCTCATCATCGCCCACCGAGCCGCCGGGTTGGATAATTGCTTTGATTCCTTCCTGGTATAATTGATCCACAGAATCCCGAAAAGGGAAAAAGCCATCGGATGCACAGACCGCTCCACACAAGTTGTGCTTGAATTGCTTCGCTTTGTTAATGGCGATATTGGTGGAATCAATGCGGCTGGGCTGTCCCATTCCCAAGCCCAGGGTGCGGTCTTGTCCTGTAAGCGCAATGGCATTGGATTTGACCAATGAGACCGCTTTCCAGGCAAAGAGCAGGGAAGCAAATTCCTCTTTACTGGGGCGACGATTAGTCACGATCCGGAATTGATCGGGATCATCGTCCATCAGATCCCACTCCTGACACAGGTATCCAAACCGTAGGGTCCTGATTTCCACATCCGGATACGGATACATCATCACCTGAGGGTTATACTGGATCAAGCGCCGGTCTTTCTTTTTCTTCAGGATTTCCAGGACGCCTGCCGCATAAGAGGGAGCGATGATGACTTCGGTAAAGATCTTGTTGATATAGACCGCCGTCTGCAGATCGAGTTCACGATTGACGATCACGATCCCGCCGAAAGGCGACAGGGTATCGGTCAAAAATGCTTTGCTGTATGCCTCACATAGGCAGGTATCGGTGCCGATACCACAAGCATTGCCATGTTTGAGGATAACCGCCGCCGGTTTATCAAAGAGCCGGATGGATTTGAATGCGGAATTGAGATCGAGCAGGTTGTTGTAAGAAAGTTCTTTGCCATGGAGCAATTGCCAAGCCGGCTTTTCCGAGCAATAGAACCCCGCCTTCTGGTGCGGATTTTCACCATATCTCAACTCTCGATCCAGAGGCAGGTCGAGAGCAATGGATCGGGGAAGAACAAAATCCTTGCTATTCTTGTGAGCAGAGGTATCCAGATAGCGTGCTATGAGTGCATCGTATCTGCTAATCAGGTTAAATGCCTTTGCTGCCAGATAGCGTCGCCAGCTTATGCTGTCCATTGCGGGATTTTTTAGTAACTCCAGAGTGGCATGACAATCATCGCCATCAGTCAATATCATAACTGTCGCATGATTCTTGGCGGCGGCGCGAATGAGAGATGGACCTCCCACATCAATAAATTCCAGCAAATCCTCGTATCTGATTCCCGGTTCATGCATTTTCTGTTCAAAAGGATACAGATTCACCGCTACCAGATCGATGGCTGGTAATCCATGCTCAGACATGGCCTGCAAATGTCCCGGGTCATAACGCTTTGCCAGAATTCCGCCAAAGATCAGGGGATGGAGGGATTTGACCCTGCCCTCCAGGATCTCCGGATAGCCCGTCAATTCCGCGATCTCAATCACCCTATCGCCGTACTGGCGCGCATATTCCGCTGTCTTGCCAGTGGAAATTATGGTATAATTTAAGTCAAACAATCCCCTAACCAGATCTTCACAGCCGGTTTTGTCCCACACGCTGATCAGTGCGTATTTACTCATCTTCTTTGTCCTTTATACAATTTGTTAGTTTATTCAAATCACCTTTCTGGATATAAGTTTCCAAGCGTTGGCTAAGGTTTTCATCCGCATACATCTCCATCGTGATCCGGACGATGCGTTTGGGGGCTTTCTTCAGGATATGGCTCTCTCCTTGACGATCAATGACCGAAACCAGCACGATCCCTGCCAGGATGATGACCCAGTTTATATAAATATACAGCAGGAATATTGGTATTGCCGCCATCACGCCATACATCAACTGAAAATTGGTCAGATTTGTGATATACCAGTCGAAACTGGATTTGGCAGTGATCCACACCAAGGTCGTCCAGAATGCACCACGGAAGATCGATGTCCGCTTCACCCTGATCGAAGGCATGATAAAATAGATGAAAGTCAGGGCAAAGAACTGGATCAAAAATGGGATCAGAAAGATCAACCGGTTTCTCAAGATCGGCAGTTCCGATATTCCGGATATAAACGGCAGCGATGAACTGGAAAACAGCAGCAGGATGATCAAAAAGCCAAAGATCAATGTTCCCAAAAAACTGATGAACTGGGAGACGAGATCACGTTTAACCTGAAATTCGATGCTCAGGATTCGATCAAAAGTCACGCGGATCACATTGAACAGCGAATAAGATGTGATCACGATAAAGAGAAAACTCACCAAACTGAACGATATACGGCTGCGCAGCAAACTATCGACGTAACTGTTTATCTGCTCGGCGGATGCAGGCAAGAAATTCTGCGTAACCAATTCCGTCACTTTGTCCTGGGCATTGAGAAACGGCAGATCCGGAACGATGGTAATGAACAGCGTTATAAACGGGATAAAGCCCAGTAGCGTGATATAGGTAAGGGCGGCGGATTCCTTCATGATCCCTTCCGTGGTCACACGATGATAAAAATCACGGACAAATACCCAGATCCTGCCCGGTAGTTTCTGCCGCTTTTCGGGGGTTGACAATGACTGCAGTACGGCTTTCAGATCAAGCCAAAATACCATTACATAGTCACTTATGTATTTGAATAAGCGGTTTATCCCGATCGGCTTGTTTGCTTTTGGCTTACGCATTTTCATGGTTTATTCCTCCCGCAAGGCTTTGACCGGATCGAGATTGGCGGCGCGCAGCGCTGGAGCGATGCCAAAAAGCAAGCCCACTCCGGCAGATACCATGATCGCCGTCCAGATCATGCCGGCGGATGCAATGACCGTCACATCCAGATAACTGCTCACCAGGTCGAGCATCGCATATCCCATGATAATGCCCATAACCCCACCCGATAAAGTAATCAGGATCGTTTGGATGACAAACTGGGTAAAAATATCCATCCTTCTTGCTCCGACCGCAATGCGGACACCGATCTCTCTGGTGCGCTCCTTGACCGAAGCGAGCATGATATTCATGATCACGATCCCACCCACAAACAGCGAGACCACGGCGATCAATATGAATATAGCAGTAAAGATCATCGAATTGCGACGCATGGTATCAAGTTGTTCCTTGGCGGAGGTAACGGCAAAGATGGGTCTGCCCGCGCGGAGATTGAGAATGATGTTGTCCAGTTTTTGCCGCAGGTCTTGTGCCCCTTCCGTGCTTGCCGCTTTTACTTCGATCCGGTTTATCCTTTGTTCGGATGAGACCTTATGCATCATGGTCGAAAGGGGAACGAAGGTGCGTCGGTTCAGATATTCCAGAGCGTTTTCTCCGGCAATGGCTTTACCCGCGCCACGACGACGATTTACTTTTTCGCTCAAAACCCCGATGACCATAAATTGTTGATCGTCAATGGATACATATTCGCCAAGGGGATCACGGTGAGCAAAGAGTTCACGGGCTGCCGTGCTGCCGAGAACGATGACATTGTTGTTCCAGTCCACATCGAGATTGGCAATGAATCGTCCCTTCTGGACGTCCCATTCCTCCACGATTGCCATATCCGGCATCACACCCAAGACCTCGGTATTGTAAGAGATATCACCCCGTCTGACAGCAATCCCCCATTGTTGGATGGATGGATTGAATGCCTGTGCTTCGGGGATCATATCCCGGATAAGTTTGATCTCGTTGAGCGTAAAGTGGTCTTGGCCACCTTTGCGCTGATCATACATCCAGTTCCGGCTAATCACGATCCGCGTCAATCCGCCGCGCTCGTTCATCCAGGCAAGGGTGGCGCTATTCATGCCGTTTACGATCGACAACACCACCATGATTGACATTACGCCCAGGATGATCCCGATGACTGTCACGGCGGTGCGCAGTTTGCGCATCTTGATATCGGCAAGACCGACCTGGACGGATTCAAGCAGTGAGATCGCCATCAGTTATCTTCCCGTCTATGATGCGGATGATCCTTCCCGAACGTTGTGCCACGGCAGGGTCATGGGTTACGATGATCACGGTATTTCCGCTTTGATGCAATTGTCCGAAGATCTCCAGAATATCGCCACCGGATTGGGTGTCCAGATTGCCTGTCGGTTCATCTGCCAAAAGGATCGCCGGATCGTTAACCATTGCCCGCGCTATCGCCACCCGTTGGCGTTGACCTCCGGATAATTCAGAGGGTTTATGACGCAAGCGGTCACTCAAACCAACGCTGTCCAAGACCCCTTCCGCCTTCATTTTTCTCGTTCGGGCAGACAATCCCGCATAGAGCAAAGGCAATTCCACATTTTTGAGTATGTTCAAGTGTGGCAATAGATTAAATGACTGAAACACAAAACCGATCTTCTTATTGCGGATCTGTGCCAGCGAGTTTTTGTCCAGATTGCTTACTCGTTGGCCATCCAGATAATAGTCGCCACCCGTCGGTGAATCCAGACAACCGATTATATGCATCAAAGTGCTTTTGCCGGAACCGGATGGACCCATGATGGCGACGAATTCCCCCTCCTCGATTTGGAGGTCAATTCCATCCAGGGCTCGGACACTTACCTTGCCCATCGGATAATCTTTGATCAGTTCATTAGTTCTTATCATCGCCATCCTCGCATCCAATACTGCTCATCGTGTGCATACCCTCCCAGAGCAGGCAATTGTCAACAAAAATCCGCTATTTTAAGCACAATCATCTGATCCACATGCAAGTATGCTTCATATGCCACTTTCATCGACAAGCAATTACCGCCGACAAGAACGTTGCCCATAATGGAATCACCAAGTATCGGGAACATGAGGAAGTAATATCGCCTCTCACTCCGGCGAAGACCGAAATTTGCAACGGAATTTGACCGTCAGATAGTTTGGATATTGTCATTAAGTCAACCGCTCTGAGTTATCTAACGGTCTCAAGAGGTTTAGATTCGAACGGATTAGTGTTTTCTCCTGCATTCTCCCTGCTTCATAACCTTAGTATAACCTTACGGTCGTAAGGTTATACTAAGGTTATACTAAGGTTATCAAGCAAGGAGGATAGCTGTAAGTCATCTCTCTGAATAAGACCGTTGAATAATCGGCAACACCGGATTTATCCGGTTGTTATACCGGATTTATCCGGCACCCAGCACGTT
>CAYZZE010000091.1:0-9265 GCA_964482845.1 uncultured Candidatus Cloacimonadota bacterium | reverse complement strand
CCACTCCATTCGCTTGTGTGACATGATACATTTTGCCATGAAGGAAATTGGGTTTGACCATCGACTTGATCTGGGCTTTGTTCTTCAGCCATTCGGCACAATCCGTGGCTATTCTCTTTTGCATGAGACGATCGGCAATTGGTATCACCAGTTTGCTGTCTTCAATCTCATATTGCCTTTTCTCGGTTTTATTGGGATCGATCGAGGACAGGAACCTGGGTTCTCCGAATAAGAATCTCAACTGCTCCACTTGGTCAAAGCGGCCTTTGAGATGTTGATAGGCGTATATGGTAAAAAATGCAGACACAAAAGATAGCTTGCTTCCTGGGTCTATGCTCGAGAGCAGAAACTCTCCTACTTTTCCCCTTGTCCGGTTATCCCGGAGGGAACTTGTGGCACGACTGGAACTCGTCATCCTAATCCCACACCTTATAGAATTCGATTATTATCATTGTAATTGTCCCTGTTTTTATGGTGCAAAACTGTCAAGTAAAACGTGCACCCGTTTATAGCACGGGATCATGCTCATCCGTTGCGTAAGCTTCTGCTTGTCTGTTGCATGAGATTATTCTCATCCGTTGCATAAGCATTTGCTTGTCTGTTGCATGAGATAATTAGGGAGAGTAAAATTGGGATCTGATATATCTGACAGACAAGCTCCGCTTATGCAACTGACGAGCTCTGCTGGTGCCGCCACTCCGGGGCTTTCTTATCGGATAGTGTGCCATTTTGCAGGGGTTCCGCTTCGCTGCACCGCTTGCCTATGATTGTGTCGCCCCTCCGGGGCGGGTGTGTGTCGCTTTTTCGGGGCTGGTGGAAGGGTGTTGCTCCTCCGGGTACAGGGGTTCCGCTTCGCTGCACCGCCTGCCTATGATTGTGTCGCCCTCCGGGCTGATTCGTGTCTATTTGTGGTCTTTCATTCTTGGATATTCGTGGTCAGCTCAAGCCGCCCAATAGGTCGCTGACGGGGAGCGACCCTACGCTTCAACTCCATCCTCAATTCTCCATTCTCAATTGATTCTCTTGCCATCCGTGCTCGTACAGTGGAATAAAATTTACCCCAAGAGGAGTAATTTATCCCTCATCAATAAAGGGGTGGAGGGCATTTTGTCCATTGTCGTTTTCAATTTGTCCCCCTATAGGGAGTATAGGCCTGTTTCTGGGATCAGGATCAGGCAGCAGATCTTTAATAAGCGTATAGAGTGAAAACCAAGCGTAAGAAAAGAATGGCACTCGAACCTGAGGGGGATGACCCGTCGTCTCATGCCGAGTAAGAGCAAGATTTCAGTTGACGGTTTGGGGCAGCATATAACTTGTTGCACGCATGAGACAGAAAATCGATCTTTTTGAAAACTGCTTCGCCTGCGGCAGCAAGAATAGAAAGGGCTTGAAACTGAAGTTTTTTCAGGAGCATGATCATGCCGTGGCAGAATTTGGCTGTTCTCGTGATTATGAGGGTTACAGTGGATTGATCCATGGCGGGATCATAGCGATGCTAATGGATGAGGCGATGGCACATGCCATCATCGATCATGGGCTGATTGCGGTCACCGCTCAGATGCATACTCACTACCGTAACCCGATGAAGACAGGATCAAAGGTCAAAGTAAGGGCTTGGATCAAGGTAGCCAAGACGCGCACCATCCAGACCGCCGCCCAGATTGAGGACACGGCTGGCTTGATCATCGCCAGCGCCGAAGCGATCTATATTGTGGCGGAGAAAATCCCCAGCGCGGATTGATACCGTGGTTAACCGCCGGATACGCAATCCACTGTTAAATTATCTGACTCCGGGAGAACAGCGCGGACTGTTCATGCTATGCGTCTTTATCTTTGTGGGATGCGGATTGAGCGTCATGGGCTGGTCGCCGCTACGGGCAAAACAAAAGCAGAGCCGGCCGGAAAAAGCTGCTCTGGCACAAAAAGTAAGCCAGGATCATATCGTCAAGATCGATATCCGCACCGCCGCCAAAGAAGAATTGATCAAACTTCCCGGCATCGGGGTAAAAAGAGCGGAAGATATCATTGCCCGCCGCAATGCCGAACCTTTCCGCTCCTCTTCCGACCTGCTCAGCATCAAAGGCATAGGAGAAAAAACATTCCTCAAGCTGAAACCGCATTTGGTTCTGTTTGGAGCGGATACACTGGCAGTACCGGTGGAAACCGGATCGGACATCGTCAAAGAAGAAAAACCGGCCAAGACACGCACAACCTCAAAGCCTACAGCGGATAATACCGCACCGGTAAACATCAATACCGCAGGGTTGCAGGAATTGATGACGCTCAAGGGCATCGGCGAGGTCAAAGCCAAAGCCATCATCGAATACCGTGAGACGCATGGCGCTTTCGAATCGGTGGATGATGTAGTCAAGGTCAAAGGCATCGGAACCAAGACGCTGGAGAACAACCGTCATCGTCTGCGTATCTGAGGCGGGAATGCACTTTCTTTCCTCTGCTGCGCTTTTTTGTTGACAGTTTGGACGGCTTTCGAAATAGGGTGCGAACATGGAAGAATATCTGATGGAGAGACAATGAAGACCGGATCGGAAAAACAGGGCTGGATGCCCACACTGACGCTGGCGAAACTGTTTGAGGAACAGAATCAATTTCTGGATGCGCTGGCGGCGTATGAACTGATCAGTCAGAACGATAAGTCACCGGCAGTCAGGCAAAAGATCGAAGCCTTGCATCTGAGGATCCTGACCGATCCCAATGCGCGGTATGATCCTCGGATCGAAAAACTCTTTTCACCGGAGGAACTTGCTTACCTCAAGATACTGAACCACAGTGCCTTTGACAATCTGTCCCAAGTCGTGAACCGGATGCAGGAAGGGCTGGGCGAGGCGGAGTATTTCTTTGAACAGGAAATAGAGATCGCACCGGAGGAAGCCAATGATCTGCAGAGCATTCTCTCCGAGATCGAACAACATGCCCAGCAAACCCAGATCATGGGCTTGGATGAGGTCACGGACTTTAGCACCGCAGATCTGATATTGGCGCTGTTAAACCGTTATGGTAAGGACACTTCCCTCAGCGAGATCAAACTGGCGGACTTCCTCTCCCTGGTGGCGGATATGCAGAACCGCCGTCGTCAAAATGATTGATGAAACCACTGAAGCCCGAGGAGATCAATCCCATCTGCCGGCGCTGCCGCGGAAAATGTAAACAACCCCTCTATGTCCAATTGATTTCTTGTCCCCATTTTGATAAAAAACCGGAACAATTGGAGATCGATCTGAATCCCAGACGTCCGCGAAAAACCAAAAAGTAACCCGGATCGATGCGCATTATCGCAGGCAAATTTAAGGGGATGAACCTTGTATCTGTCCCAGGCTTGACCACCCGTCCCTCCACCGATTACACCCGCGAAGTGATATTTTCCATCCTGCAGGACTGCGAAGGGATGAGGGTATTGGATCTCTTTGCCGGAACCGGTTCGCTGGGTCTGGAAGCGCTTTCCCGGGGTGCGGAATGGGTGGATTTTGTGGAGTTTTCCAATAAAGCCATCGCTGTAGTCCTGCAAAATCTCGGTAAACTCCGCTGTGTCGATCAATGTCACGTGCATAAGCGCCGGGTGGAATCATTCTTGAAAGAAGGCATTCAAGCCTATGACCTCATCTTTCTCGATCCGCCCTATGGCAAGAACTTGGTAAATAGCACGCTTACAAGCATCTATGATCATGGATTGCTGGCGGGCGAAGGGACCATCGTGGTGGAACATGCACCCCAGGAGATCATCGGAGATAGGTTTCAAAACTTGATCGTCCGCAGCCGCTCAACCAAGACGACCACCGTTACTATACTTCGCTCCGTCTGAGAGATAGCGGTTTTCCTTGACGGTTAACCCGCTATAAAAATCCAATCGCTAAAACGTCATCCTACAACGCACCCGTCCCCAGAACGGCGGCAAATTGTTAATGACCAGGAGGAATGCTTGTTAAAACTGGATTTAACTCCGCAAAATGTGGATAGAGCACGCACTGCCGCGGCGCGGATCGCTGCTTCCATCGACTGGCTCTTCCGGGAGTTCAGTTCGGTCACGATCGAACGAGCTGTTTTACGGCTATTGGGCATAGACGGTTCGTGCAAGAACGGCAAGCCGCTACCGAATGTGGTGGTGGATCATCTCATTGAGCGCCAGGCATTGAACCGCGGCGCTGCCTGGTGGGTGATCAATGCTGCCGTTGCCAAAGATATCAGCTCACAGGAAGTGGCAGAGCTGGTCGGTAGGGACGAGCTAGATCTGACCGCCATTCCCGCTCAGGATAATGCTTTGGTCATGAATCGGATGGAGGAAGCGGTGGGGCGGTCACTGGCGCATATCCGTAATCAAAGTGCCAAGCGCGACGAATATCTGCAGAAGTATGGGGTTCGTCGGACGCCGGCGATCTATGTGATCGTTGCCACAGGGAATATCTATGAGGATGTGATACAGGCACGCGCCGCTGCCAGAGAGGGAGCGGATATCATCGCCGTGATCCGTTCCACTGCACAATCACTTTTGGACTATGTTCCGTATGGAGCGACGACAGTGGGATTTGGCGGCACTTATGCCACTCAGGAGAATTTTAGGATCATGCGGGCTGCTTTGGATGAGGTGAGCGAGGAAGAAAAACGCTATATCTGGCTGACTAATTATGCCTCGGGCTTGTGTATGCCGGAGATATCTGCCATGGGTGCGTTGGAGCGGCTCGATCTGATGCTCAATGATGCGATGTATGGCATCCTATTCCGAGATATCAATCCGCGCCGGACGCTTTTGGATCAGTATTTCTCCCGGATGATCAATGCCTATGCCGGCATCGAGATCCAGACCGGAGAAGATAATTATCTTACGACCTCCGATGCGGTGGACAAGGCATACACCGTTACCGCTTCGCAATTGATCAATGAACAATTTGCCCTGCTCAGCGGGGTCAAGCCGGAAAAGATGGGGCTGGGTCATGCCTTCGAGATCAATCCCGATCTGCCTGATTCCTTGTCCTATGAACTGGCGCATGCGCTACTGACGCGAACGCTCTTTCCGGATGCTCCGGTCAAGTATATGCCGCCCACCAAGTTTGCCTCTGGCAATATATTTTTTACGCATCTGCTGGATGCGATGTTCAATTTCGTGGGACAATTGACCGGACAGGGTGTGCAACTTTTGGGGATGATGACGGAAGCGGTCCATACTCCACATCTGGCAGACCGCTCACTGGCGATCGAGAATGCGCAGTATATCTTCCGGGCGGTGGGAGATCTGGCACGACATCTGCAATTGACGCCGGATGGATTTATCCCATACCGTGCCAATGTGGTCTTGGCGCAAGCGGCAGATTTTCTGGAGCGGGTGGCGGATGAGGGATTGTTCGTTGCCTTGGAGAAGGGTGAATTTGCGGATATCAGGAGATGCGAGACCGGAGGCAAAGGGATCGAAGGCGTGTTTCACCAGGATGAGGATTACATCAATCCTTTCCTGATCAAGATGAAACGGGAAATGGGGTTGTCATGAAAACAGGGAAAAATACTATCCGCCCTTACGGCGATACGGCAAACGACGGAAAGATGCAATTCTCCTTCTCCCTGCCGGTACCGGCGAATGAATTTGGCAAGGAAGCCGCCCGCCTCCTCCTGAAGCATATGGGACTACAGGATATCGAGGTCTGCGGCATGCGTGACCAAAATGAGGGCTTTACTCATTTTATTGCTTATGCCACGACCACAGTATCCGTCGATGGATCCAAGATCCGGGTCAAGGTCGTGGAGACCTCGGTCATGGATATGGAAACCACCGATGAATATATTAGTGAAAATATCGGCAGACCGCTGACGGTGATCGGCGCTTGCATCGAAAGCGATGCGCATACGGTGGGGATCGATGCCATCATGAATATGAAGGGTTACAATCACCGGTATGGACTGGAACGCTACCGGATGTTCAATGCCATCAACCTGGGTGCGCAAGTGCCATCGGAGACGCTGCTTGCCCGTGCCCGAAGCGAAAATGCTGATACCATCCTCGTCTCACAGGTGGTTACGCAAAAGAACATCCATATCAAGAATCTTACGCATCTGATCGAACTGGCGGAAGCAGACGGACTGCGCAGCAAGATGCTCTTTATCTGTGGCGGACCGCGGATCACTCATGAACTGGCGATCGAACTGGGTTATGATGCCGGGTTCGGAGCAGGATCCTATGCATCCGATGTCGGTTCTTTCATCGCTATCACCATTGCCGAACGAATGGCAATGAAGGATATGACTTGACCTGGTTGATCTCGATAGTCGCGTTGGGCATCCTCATACTCGTCCATGAGACGGGGCACTTTCTGATGGCGCGGCGCTTGAGGGTCAGGGTGGAGAAATTTTCCATCGGGTTTGGCAAGCCCATTCTGCGCTTGGTCCGCAATGGCGTGGAGTATCGTCTGGGCTGGATCTTTCTGGGGGGATACGTCAAGATGAAAGGTGAACACCCGGATGATCCCGCGGCGGCTGCAGAGGATAGTTTCTTTACGCGCCCCTGGTGGAAAAAGGCTCTGATCGCTTTTGCCGGACCGCTTGCCAATCTCATCTTTGGGTTGCTGCTATTTGTCGCTTCCTTTATGCTGCCCATCCGTTATGAGGATCACAGACCGGTGGTGGGTCAGGTATCGCCTTTCCTTTCCGGATACTTTGCGGTTGGAGATAGTGTACACACGGTCAATGGACAAGAGGTCAAGGGTTGGTATCAGTTCTTGAGCAAGATTGAACAGGGGAAGGAAAATACTCTAAAAATCAGCAGGAAGGGAGAGAGGATAGAGATCACGCTTGCCGCGACGCAAGTCGATTCGGTGTATGCCGGTTTGCAACCCCAAATCCCGCCGGTGATCGGAGAAGTGATCCCCGGCTTGCCTGCCTGGCAAAGGAAATTGGTACGAGGGGATGCGGTTTTGGCGGTTGATTCGGTAAGGGTGGCTGATTGGTATGAGATGCGCGAACTGATCGTAAATGCGCCCGGGCGGTCTGTCCAATTGGATATCCAGCGGGGCGACAGTACCTTCCGAACCGTTGTGCCTCTCGATACCAATGTAATGACTGGAGCCGCCAAGGTGATCGGGATAAGCCATTACATGCCGGTGGAATACATTCATCGGTTCCATCCCAAAGAGGCGGTGGAATACGGTTACCGGACGACACTCGGATTTGTGGTGAGCAACTATCAGGGCTTGTTCCGACTCTTCGCTTCACCGGCGCAGTTGAAGAGCAATCTTGGCGGTCCTGTGATGATCATGTCCATGTCATCACAGGCGGTGCAGCGCGGAGTCAATAGCACAGTGGCTTACTTTGCCGCTCTCAGTTTACTGCTGATGATCGTCAATCTTCTGCCGATCCCGGTATTGGACGGCGGGCACATCCTATTCAGTATCATCGAAGGTATCCGTGGCAAACCGCTGAGCATCGGAACTCAAGTCCTATTACAGAAGATCGGTCTGCTTATCCTGCTGACCCTGATGATATTTGTCTTTCACAATGATCTGACGCGGGTATTCACCCGTGCGATGTCTCCCTGATGAAGCATTTTTTTTTGTTGCAATCGACCAGTGGCAATGCCCGGGCTGGTATTATCCGTACCCCGCATGGCGAGATCCAGACACCGGTTTTTATGCCGGTGGGCACGGTTGGAAGCGTCAAAGCGATGTCCCCCCACGAACTGGAAGAAGGCAATGCGCAGATCATCCTCGGTAATACCTATCACCTTTATCTGAGACCGGGACATGAACTTATCCGCGAGGCCGGGGGACTTCACAAGTTCATCAGTTGGGAGCGTCCGATGCTTACCGACAGCGGCGGCTTTCAAGTGATGAGTTTGGCTGCCTTGCGAAAGATCACGCGGGAGGGAGTCCGCTTTCAGAGTCATATCGACGGCAGTTATCATCTCTTTACTTCGGAAAGCGTGATCGGTATTCAGGAAGCGCTGGGAGCGGATATCATCATGAGTTTTGATGAGTGTCCGCCTCATCCGGCGACGAAGGAATATGTGGAAAAGAGTTTGCGCCTCACACTGGCTTGGGCGGCGCGGGGCAAAGAGGCATTCCGCAACCAGGAGAATCAAGCGCTCTTCGGCATCGTGCAAGGCGGTATATATGAGGATTTACGTGAGCAAAGCGCCAGGAAACTGATAGAGATGGATTTTGACGGCTATTCGATCGGCGGCTTGGCAGTAGGCGAATCGAAGGCGGATATGCTCCGGATCACTGCTTGTATGAATGATATTCTGCCCATGGACAAACCGCGATATCTGATGGGGGTGGGAACGCCTGCCGATCTTCTGCGCAATATCGCCAATGGGGTGGATATGTTCGATTGCGTGATGCCTACGCGTAATGCGCGCAAGGGCAGCATCTTTACCCGCTATGGCAAGATGATCATCAAAGCGGCGCGCTATAAGCGGGACTTCAATCCGATCGATCCCCTGTGCAACTGCTACACCTGCCGACACTTTTCGCGCGCCTACATCCGGCATCTGATCACCATGAACGAGATCCTCGGCATGCGCCTGACCACCATCCACAGTTTGTATTTCTATCAGGAATTGATGCGGATGGTAAGGCAAGCCATTCTGGAAGATAGATATCAGCAGTTTATGGACGAGATGCTGCCGCTATTGGATAGTATGGTGGAGTGATAATAGGGATATTCTCTTGATCCTTAGCAGGAGCATATCACATACTGAAATCACCAAACGTCGAGAACGTGACAAAGTAATGCCATAAGTTTTCCTGCGTCGGTAAAGTTTAGGCGGGGGTTTCAACCACCGTTTCGGATCAAGGGTAAATACAACCCCCTCTGGGTTTTCAGACATTGGGAGGACTTCAGCCCGAAGGAGAGACATGCTTCCAGCACACAAAAAGAAGAATCTCCTGCCAGCGGGAGGGGATTTCTATCGGACTAAAGTACTCAAATAGTCCGGATGTCCTTGCGGGCAGATCCTTGGAGGCATTCCGAACGGCAACTGAAGTCACCGCCTAACATCTGATGGCGAAGAAATGATGACAAGTTTTGTCTGACAGATAGTTTGGATCTAGCGGTAAAGTCAGCCATCCTGAATTATTCTACGGTCTTAAGCAGGTTCAGATTCAGTCGGACTGGTGTTTCCGCCTATGTTCTCCTTACTCAATAACCTTAGTATAACCTTACGGTCGTAAGGTTATACTAAGGTTATACTAAGGTTATCAAGCAAGGAGGAAGTAAGCGGAAGGTTTTTTAGTTTGGATCCGGAATACTGAGATAGTCATTTATGAAT
>CAYZZE010000090.1:0-9373 GCA_964482845.1 uncultured Candidatus Cloacimonadota bacterium | reverse complement strand
GTCGTAAGGTTATACTAAGGTTATACTAAGGTTATCAAGCAAGGAGGATAGTCAACTCACTGAATAATTCAACGGTCTTGGAGGTGCATCGATCGCCCGATCCTGAAACACTCTATACCGAAGCAGTGGGCAATAACAGATCAAGGATCG
This sequence comes from uncultured Candidatus Cloacimonadota bacterium, assembly GCA_964482845.1. Classification (GTDB taxonomy): domain Bacteria; phylum Cloacimonadota; class Cloacimonadia; order Cloacimonadales; family Cloacimonadaceae; genus VGPI01. The sequence goes on along the minus strand of CAYZZE010000090.1, from coordinate 9,223 downwards.
TGCTGCGCAGTTCGTGGTTTTCTTCCGGTGGTGTCTGAGGGTTTTTCCGGCGAAAAGCGGCGACGTCAAAACTGCGGATAAATCGGCCGGGGATGGCGCTCATGACGTCGATGCGGTCGGAAAGGCGCAATGCTTCGCTGATATCGTGGGTGACCAGGATCACCGTCAGATTCATTTTCCGGGTGATCTCGCTCAGCCAGCATTGCAATTGCAAGCGGGTCAATGCATCCAGATTGGCGAAGGGTTCGTCGAGGAGAAACAGATCAGCGCCGGTCATATAAGTGCGTAAAAAGGCAACTCTTTGGCGCAGTCCACCGGATAATTGCCAATTGTGATGAGTGGTATGATCCTGAAGTCCGAACAGGGGTAAAAGATCCTGGATCTTTTTGAGCGCTGGTGCGATCGGACAGCCCTTGATCCGTATGGGCAATAGGACGTTGTCCAATGCCGTCAGCCAGGGAAACAGGAGGTCGTCCTGGGGCATATATCCGAGGATTCCGGTTTTGCTGGTAATATCATTGTCCCGGTAGAGAATGTTCCCTCCGTCCGGTTTGCTGATCCCTGCCAGAAGTTCCAGAAAAGTGCTCTTACCGCAACCGCTGGGACCCACGATACCGACAAATTCGCCATGACGGATCGAGAATGTGGCTGAATCCAGTACCAGCGCCGGCATGCCCTGGAAGAGAAAGGACTTGGATATGCTCTCAGCCCGCAGGATCGGTGCGGTCATGGCAAAAACTGATTGGTGAATGCTTTTTCCGTTTCGATCCTGAGATCGATCAAACGCCGGTTATGCATCCAGTCCGCAAAGCGTTGCCAGACCTCCGGCTTCTGAAATCCCCACTTGTGAGAGTCGCCTTGGAAATGGTTACTGAGAAAACGCTGGCTTTGGATCACCAGGTCACGATCCAGTTCCGGAGCGTGCTGTAGCAGGATCTCCGCCGCTTCCTCCGGGTTATGGATGGCATACTCATAACCCTTGGTAACGGCACTCATAAACTTTGTGACCAGTTGGGGATCATCTTTGACGATCGATTCATTGGCGATGATCACCGGAGTGTAGTAGTTCAGGGCAGGATGCAGGTCTTTGAGGGGGATGAAATTAATGTCGATCCCGCGCAGTTCTGCTGCCACACCATCCCAGCCGTAGTAGATCCATTCAAAGTCGGCGTCCTTGCCTATGGTCGAGAAAAAGTCATAGATGCCAGAGATCACCTTAACGGAAGAAAAGTCCGCCTGGGCGTTTTCCATCACCGAGCGCAGAATATCCAGTTCGATCGGTGAATCCCAACTGCCATAGCGTTTGCCGGTAAAGTCCGATACCTTGGTGATATTGGCACTTTTGAGGGAGGCAAAACCGGAGGTGTTGTTAGCGATCACGGCGGCGATTGATACCAATGGTATGCCTTCGGCGCGAGCCATGATGACATTTTCCTGATAACTGACGCCAAATTCGGAATCGCCGGTTGCCACGACTTGGTCGGTAACGTTCTGCCCTGGCTGGACGATGCTGACCTCCAGTCCCGCATCTTTGAAGTAACCCAGTTCATGAGCCACGTAGAGTCCGGTATGATTGGTGTTTGGCGTCCAATCGAGAGTAACGGTTACTTGTTGCAGATCGCGGCTGCTTGCTTTGCGGCTTTTACAACTGAACATGCCGAAGACCAGCAAACCAAGGCAAAGGAGAATGATCAGGTTGTTTTTCATGTGAACTCCATTTTATGTTGTTATTCTAACTGGTTATGCTCTGGGATGGAACATCCGGTGGGTTTCCATCAGATAACGCATGTCCACATGCGTGTAGATCTGAGTGGTATTCAAACTGGAATGTCCCAGTAAACTTTGGACGATGCGCAGGTTCACTCCCGCTTCCATAAGGTGGGTGGCAAATGAATGGCGAAAGGTATGCGGGGTGACGTCCTTGCGGATGCCGGCTTGGATGACGGTGCCGCGCAGGATCTTCCAGAATCCCATGCGGGACATCCTGCCGGCGCGGTTATTGAGAAACAGTATATCGGTATTCGTAAACTTCATCAGCACGGGACGGGTCTGATTCATGTAGGCCTGGAGCAAGTCCGCCACGGAATCAAAATAGGGCACATACCGCTGTTTCTTCCCCTTGCCGCGCACCAGGATCACCTGGTCGGTGGTGTTGATATCATGCACGGTCAGTCCCAGCTGTTCCGAGATGCGCATGCCGGTGGCGTAAAGGAGCTCCAGCATTACCTTGTTGCGCTTTTCCAGAGCGGTCTTATCGGGCAGGGAATCCAGCAATTTCTTCATATCGTCCACGCTGAGGACGTCAGGGAGGCGTTGTCCCAGTTTGATCGTGGGGACGAGGTCAAAATCGATATTGGTCTTGATGCTTTCGGCAGTAAGATAGGAGAAGAACTGCTTGAGTGCCACGCGTCTGCGGGCAAGGGTGGTATTTTCCAGTCCGATTTGGTGGAGGGCATGTAGGTAATTGACGATATGATGCGATTCGTAATCACCGATTGCTTGCAGATCAAAGCCAAGGAAGTCGGCAATATCCCGTCGGTAACTGTCCACGCTGTTTTCTGCCATCCCTTTTTCCACTGTGAGATAATAGCAGAAACCATTGAGATAACTGGCTTGTTGTGCCGGGAGTCCTTCGGTTTTACTCACTGCTGTAATAGTTTGGCGTTTCCTTGGTGATGCGGATGTCGTGGGGATGGGATTCCTTGAGACCGGCGGGAGTGATCTCGATAAACTCCGCTTTATTGTGTAGTTCCGCTATCGTGGCAGCCCCGCAATATCCCATTCCGGCGCGGAGACCGCCCACCAATTGGTATACAAAGTCCTTCAGTGGTCCTTTGTATGGCACTATGCCTTCGATGCCTTCGGCGACGAGTTTTTTCTCGTCTTCATCATAATGGAAATAGCGGTCTTTACTGCCGCTGCGCATGGCATCCAGAGATCCCATGCCACGGTAGGACTTAAATCTCCTGCCATTGTAGATGATGAATTCACCCGGACTTTCATCGGTGCCGGCAAAGAGGGATCCGATCATCACGGTATTGGCGCCGGCGGCGATGGCTTTGACGATATCGCCGGAAAATTTCACACCTCCGTCAGCCACGGATGTAATGCCATGTTTGGCAGCCATGCCAGCGCAATCCATGACCGCCGTGAATTGGGGAACGCCAATACCGGCGATCACGCGGGTCGTGCAAATGGAGCCGGGTCCGATGCCGATCTTGATGATATCCGCACCGGCATCGATCAGAAATTGAGTTGCCTTGGCAGTGGCGACGTTCCCTGCCATAATATCCAGCGAGAGATGTTTCTTGATCTTGCGCACAGCGGCTTCGATGTGTTTGTGGTGGCCGTGGGCGGTATCGATCACGATCAGGTCTGCTCCCTTTGCCGATAGTTCCTGTGCTCGTTCAAAATAGTCGCCGGTCACGCCCACGGCTGCGCCTACCAGGAGGCGGTTTTTCTTGTCCTGAACGGCATTAGGGTAGTCGGTGGCTTTCATCAGGTCTTTAACTGTAATCATTCCGATCAGTTTCTGCTCGCCGTCTATGATCAGTAGTTTTTCGATCCGGTGCTTTTGGAGCAGGGCTTTGGCTTGGGTCAATGTGACGTTGGGAGGAGCGGTGATCAGACGGGAGCGAGGTGTCATCAATTTCTTGACCGGGGTATTCATATTCGTTTCAAAGCGGATATCACGGTTAGTGATGATGCCGGCGAGTTTACCCTTTTCCACCACAGGAAAACCACTGATCTTGTATTTGTGCTTCAAGTCATACACCTCGGCCACCGTATCAGATGGAGATACAGTGTATGGACTGGTAACCACGCCACTTTCGGCGCGTTTGACCAAATGCACTTCATTGGCTTGTTCGGCAATGCTGAGATTCTTATGTATGATGCCGATCCCGCCTTCCCGCGCCAAAGCGATAGCCAAAGCACTTTCCGTCACCGTATCCATGGCAGCGCTAACGATTGGGATCTTCAATAGTATCCCGTTGGTAAGACGGGTCTGCACATCTGTCTGGGCTGGGATCACTTGCGAGTGCTGCGGCACTAGCAGAACATCGTCAAAAGTGTAGGTCTTGCGGATCTTTGAATTCACGTGGGTCTCCTTTGATGATCAGTGGGCAGATCGGAACCCGTCTTGACATTATAAATTGGGTCGGTTATTGCCGATGCGGCCGATCACTTGTCTCAAGTTGGGTGAAAAGATGCTATTCGGATTGTTCTTCAAAAATTCCCGTGCCAATCTCAATTCATACTCGCGATCACGCACCAGACGCACTTTCATCAATACCGCATATTCAGCGGTTATGCCATCTTGCCAGTCAAAATCCAGAATATCCAGTGCTTTGTCAATGTCGGAGAGTGTTACTGCCCATTCAGCCGCCAGGATGAGCAATTCTTCCTCACCGTTGCCCTTAAACAAACTAACCAGCGAATCCACCGCTGCCACATCCATCATTTGTCTCAGGCGGTAAGCATGATAAAAAGCGGGTCTGTCCCGTTCCTTCAAGCCAAATACCAGCATCATTTGATAGATGGCATCATTTACATAAGGACTGGCGGGATGGCGGATGATGTATTCGTTCATCAGGGTATCCGCCTTGCCGGTCTGATCGTTCATCAGGGCGATCAGGAAATAGTAATACTCCTTGCTGGGGATGAGTCGGGCTTCGGTGATGTTTCGCAGCAGCGCAGCGGCTTGGGTGGTTTCGTTATTGATGATATAAAGACGGGCGATATCCAGATCGATCTCCTGGCGCTGAGCAGGATGATGAGTAAATTCTGCAGCTTGGCGATACCAATCCACCGCAGCGGATGTGCTTTTGCTATCTGCCAAAGAGATCTCTGCCATGAGTTTACGGGCGTCGTAATTGACCTTCATACGGTTGCGGTGACGGCTTTGAGGATTGCTGGAATCAATGATCTGCAGCAGGTATTCCCGTGCGTGAACCAATTTTTTCCCCCGATAGGAGATATGCGCCAGACGCAAGAGATGTTCCGCTTTTTGAACGGTATCTGCCGTGGTTTGTGCCAGATGTTCATAGGCAAGGAGGGCGACCTCATCGTTGAGAGCAATGAACTGATCTTCGGCAAAGCGCCGCACTTTATCAGGAGTCAAGGTCTTGTAGATATCAAGCGCCGCCAGATAGTCATTTACATGCATCAATGCCAGGGCATGCACCTCCCGCAATATCGGATTCTGATGCCTGGCAGCATGGTCAGCGACCACCCGGATCATCTCCGGATCTTCGCTTAGTATGGACTTCAATTGATTGCTGATGAAATAGAGATTGCCCGGATTGGTCTCCAAAAACCGCAGATACTCATTCACCGCCCGTTCATAGAGACGGTAGTTCAGCGCCGTATTCGCTGTCTCCAGCATAAAAAGATTGTCATTGTTCATTTGCTTTCTAGCGCCATCATACAAACGGAGAACGATGTCAAAGAATCCCCGCCGCTCAAAGTAGGACGCGATCAAGCGGTATTGATTCAGGTCATGGTTGACCGTCGTCAGATAGCCCAATACCATCTGGTAAGCGGCCTCTCCCCTTCCCTGATTGATGGCAAGTTGGATGTTCAATTCGGTAAAAGCATGTTGAGGCAGGATGGATTGATGGCGGATCAGCGCTTGCTCCGCTTTATCCAATTGCATAAGGGCGTAATACAACTGAATGAGTTGAACTGCGGAATTGGCATCCTGGGGAAACCGTTGGAGGATGGAGAGCCAGGTCTGTTCCGCTGCGGCATATTGACGCTGTGCCATTTGCTGATGTGCTTGTTGGGTAAGGATTTGCAATTCGTTATATTGGGCATTCAGAGGCCGCATCATAACAACTGACCAGATGACACAGCCAAGGATCAGAAAGCGCTTAATCATTGGTTTGCCTTTTCGTTCAGGATCTTGAGATAGCGCTGGATAACCTGTTGATATTCGCGGGGATAGGTGCGGTATTGCTCATCCAGCATGGCATTTCGCCGCATTTGATTGTAGTCAAAGTCACCATCACTTCTGGAGAAGGGGACGGTTTCAGCGGTCTCTCCCCGTCGTTTTTCAGTGAATTCACGTTTGTTGATCGACCTTGTGGCGTCCAGCATGCGTGAGAGGATGCGTTCCTGCCTTTGCAGCAGGTCACGGTTGATCTGATTGTTGCGCAGTTGTCTGGCCACCGTATCCGCATCATCGATGATCTGTTGGATCGCATTGCCTTGTTTTTGGGCTTCCGGATTGTTTTGCAGGGCGCGTCTGAGGTTATCTGCCAGGCGTTGTTGTTCCTGAGCCAAGCGCTGAATCTGTTGCTGCATTGCTGCATCTTGCCTGCCTCCTTGCTGCATCAATTGCATCATCAATTGCTCGGTCAGCATATTCATCGCCATCTGTTCCTGTCCCATTTGTTCCAGCATCTGCATCAGGGATTGCATCCCGCTTCCGCCACCCGAGCCAGCAGAGGGATTATTCAGCGCTTGCATCAGGTCATACGCCATCAGATTCAAGCCACGCTGGATATTGGTCAAAATGTCTCCGGTTGCCCGAAACATCGGATCACCGATATTAGTAAAGATCTCGCGATAGTTTTGATTGGTGTAACTGAGATCCATGTAAAACTTAGGCGGCAGGAAAAGAGTGACCTGAGGATTGGCAAAGAGCCGGTTCATCGAGATCTGCAATCCTTCATACTGAGCGATGAGATCGGAGATGATCTGATAGGGATCGTTGCCAAAGCGGGCGGCGGTCTCCTCGTGTTTCTTGGAAAAGATGAGGATCTCGCGGATGGCATTTTGCATTGCCTGTGCCACCATTTGTTGGGAAGATCCGCCCATTGATTCCTTCATAGCGGCGAGCATTTGAGTAAATGTCCTCATCTTTGCCCGTGCTTCTTCCTGTTCGCTCATGGATTGAGAACGCTGATTTTGCGACAGAGAAGACGCACTTTTACTCAGGTTTTGCTCCATTTGGCTGCGTTGCATCTCGCGCATCAGTTCCTGCAGTTGTTGCATTGCCTGCCTATCCTGTTGAGGATCGAGCATTTTACTGATCTTATCGAGTTCCTGTTTGAGGTTATCATATTTCCCGGCGATGTTCTGTTGTTCCTGAGCCAGGCGCTGGCTATCCTGAGAATGGTCCGTTGTCTTTTGTTGGAGTGCGGCTTGCATCTTTTCCATCTCTTCGGAGATCTGCAGCGCTTTTTGCACTGCCTGTTCCTTTTTTATGCTTTCGAGGAGTTTCAAGGTCTGATCGATGCGCTGGTTAAAGTCCTCAATGGAAAAGCGGAAGTTTTCCATCGCTTTTTTCAGGAACTCGGGATCGAGGTTTTGCAGCGCATTCTGAAATTTTTGCATTGCCGCCATCAGATCATCATTGCTGATCTCTTGCATCAATTCCTGGATCTTCATCATCTTATCCAGAGTTTCCGGAGGTAGCGCCTGATTTGCCTGCATCTTATCGATGAGATCCTGATAATTCTCAGCGATCTTTTCCACTTGCTCGCTGAGTTTTTCCTGATTCTGGAGGATGTTTTCCAGTTGTCGCTGTTCCTGCCAGTTCAGTTTTTCGTCGCGCAGCCATTCCCGCCGTCTCTGTTCAAATTCCTGTTGCAGTTCCCGCGAGCGATCAAGCATGGACTGCAGTTCGTCTTTCTTCCTTGCGTCCTGCCTTTCCAATTCACGGAAGATCTCTTCAATGGAAGGGAACCGCGCCCGATAGGATTGGGAGACGCCTTTCTGGGACTCCGGGTAATTGTCATAAATGACGGCATAATAGGTGACTACGTGTCCGGGGAGTAACTGCAGATCGCGCAGATTCCATAGGTAATCCTTTTCATGGATCTTGCCACTGATGATATTTTGGATCGGGATGATCTGTTCCGGCGCATCATTGACCCGGAAGACCAATTGACAATCCTTCAGTCCAAAATCATCATCTGCATAAAAATATAAGGGCAACAGCATGTTCTGATTGAGGATCACATCCTCGCCCGGCATCAGGATCCTGATCTGGGGCGGCATATCAGGGATGATCGTGATCCGTTTTTCCTCCGGACGTGAGCGGCGACCCAATTCATCAGTCATCTCCAAATACCAGGTATCCGCTTTCATGACTTGCAGTTGCGCAATAAAACGCCGTTCGTCAATACTGGACATCTGGATCTCAGAACCGTCCGAACGGATCATCCTGGCGGATTGGACAGGGATATTAGCTTCGATCATCACCTTGGTCTGCGTGTAGCGATATGCTTCTATATTGCCATAACTTAGCGTATCGATCTCGGTTCTGAGACCGGTGTAAGCGGGATAGTTATACTCGTTCCGCCAGCGTCGCACCATCGGTTCGTCGAGGACATCGATCCGATAAGTAGGCGAGACCGCCACCTCATTTTTGACATAATACTCAAAACTATTGTCCACCGCATCAAAGACATAGCGCTGACCGGTCATCGAGAGTTCACGCCAATCCTTGTCATAGCGGAAAAAGAGCCGGTGATTCAGCCGCCGGTCGGGATTGACGATGCTGATCACCAGAGCGGCGTTCTTGCCGATAGTGGCATTGCCGGGGGCGACTTCGACCGTATCTTTGTATAGGATCGTCTTCACCCGGTTCGAATATAACTGATTCGTTGCGCGGGAAAATTCGTCAAAGTCATAAGCCCAAATACCCAAAATCCCGATGATAAGCATCATCAGGAGCAGCAGTGAGCGGGTCTGAAAGACCGGAGGGATGCGATAGCGCTCGCTTTCGATTCGCCTTGACGCCTGTTGTGCAAGCAGTTCCACGATCCGCTCATCCGCCTGTGCCTCCGACAATTGATAGACGTTCTGGTATAGATCGTCCCGGTGATCCACCTGACGATCCAGGAACCGCGCCGTTTCATACACACTGTAAAACCGCCGGTAAGCGCTGATCAGGAAATAGATAAAGAGCAAGGACAAGGTGATGCGTACCATGATCCCCGCCACCACCACCGCCTGCGGATTGTGGTCTAAACGGCTGAACAGCAAATAATAGGCATGCAAGGCAAGGATCAATACCAAGAGACAATTGGTCAATGCCTTGGCGGAAATGCGCAGATTGATCTGGCGCCGGTAACTGCCGATGTGCTTCAGTATCTCTTTCATCAATTATAATATAACCCAACTCTCATTGGATGTAAACATCTGATGCAGCCCTTTTGTGTCAAGCGGATTTTGGTCAGGTGTTCTTGGTCCCACCCATTCCGCTTACTTC
>CAYZZE010000089.1:0-9374 GCA_964482845.1 uncultured Candidatus Cloacimonadota bacterium | reverse complement strand
GGTAAAATCTATATGCTTGTATGACATTTGTTTATGACATCTGGGCAAACGTGCTGGGTGCTGGATAAATCCAGCACACCGACCGGATAAATCCGGTGTTACCGATTATTCAACGGTTTTTAACAAAAGGAATTCTATCCAGCACGAGATCTCACTTCTTTTGTAGCGGAAAAAATGCGTCATCCATCTCCGAAATGGATAAATGACTTGACGAAAAGGCATATCCGTCAGATTTGGACACTCAAGATTTCATCTCAGTTTATGAAGGAGAATACGAATGTATAAACTACGAAATATGTGTCAGATGATCCTGATGCTCGGAGTGATGGGACTGGCGCTTTTCGCACAAAATACCGGCGGAACGGTAACTTCGGACAGAAGAATCAACGATCAGGATATCCTTGCCGAGTATGACGGCGGTGTTATCACGCGCAAGGATGTGGACAACCGCCTTTGGAAGTATCCGCCACAGACGCGGGGCTATCTGAAGACGATCGACGGCCAGTTGCAGTTGCTGGATGTCCTGGCTACCGAAGAAGTGTTTTACCGCAAGGCCATGAAAATGGGACTGGATCAGGATTCGACCGTGGTCGCAAAAATGGACGCCACGAAACTGCAATTTTATATCCGCGAGTATTACAAGAAGAATGTTACTGATCGGGCCGATATGACAGAAGCCGAGAAACAACAGTATTATAACGAAAACAAGCGGGCGTTCTTCATAAGCCCCTATATCACCATTGAATACATTCAGGCGGAAAATGAGAAAGCGGCAAAGGAAGCGATCAAAGAACTGGAAAATAGAACGCCTTTTGCCGAGGTCTCGGACAAACACTCCGTGAATATCTACGCCAAAAACCTCAAAGGCGTAATCAAGAACATCCGAAATACCGGCCACATTCCGGGTCTGGGTAATGATGCCGCGCTTGATTCCCTCATCGCTAAAGCGCCTTTGGACAAGGACGCGATCCATGGTCCCTACAAGACCGATCTGGGATGGCACATATTCCGCGTGACGGAACGCGTCGAAGGCAGGCAACGTCCCTATTTGGAAGTGGAGGCAGAGGTCCATCAACGTTTTCGCCCCATCAGGGAAGCGCAAATCATGGATAAGGTGACGGAAGATCTCAAGGCAGAGTATTCCGTAACAGTCGATTCAGTGCTGATCAATCGGATCAACCTGGTCGAGCCCAATAAAAACCGTGAGATCACGGGTAAAAAAGCGGTATTGTCACCCTTTGCCGAACTGGAGATGACGGTTGGTCAGGTGTTGGCTACTTTTTCCCGAATGAGTGCTCAAGAGCAGGTTTTCTATACCAAAGGCGGAGGAGCGCCACAACTGATCAATCAGGAGTTGCGCCGGGCTTTGATGCATCTGGATGCCAGAAATGAAGGATATGAAAGGTATTTTAAGAATGATTTGGAATACCAGCAGACGATGCGTTATTATCTGGTGGTGGAAGCACATAAGCGACTGGTTCAGGATGCGATCCGGATTACCAGCCAAGACGCAAGAGAATACTATGAGGCACATATTGACGCCTATACCACGCCCGAATCCCGCCAGATACAGGTTTTATGGTTTGACAACGAAAAGACTGCCAATACTGCCTGGAAGCGATTTGTCCGCGCGGCGCGGCGCAATCGTGACAAAGATATGGACAAGATCATCAAGAAATTTTCGCTCCGTCCGGAACAATCTATCCTCGACAACCAGTATCGCAATGATATCGTGACCGGAGTGGGTCCTGATGCCGAATTTTCCAAGAGGATCTGGGAAACGCCGATCGGGGGCGTGAGCCCGGTTTTTGTCACCTCGCGTGGTGACTTTGCCTTTTTCCGAGTTGTCAAAGAGAATCCGCCGGTGGTCAAAACCTTTACCGAGACGGAACCTCGCATACATGGCTTGCTCAAGCGCGAACGGCAACAAAGGATGGAACAGGAAGTCAAGGAGCAGTTGTTTGTAGAGTATAACCTGGTCAAATATCCCGAAAGGATCAGATTGCTGCTTACGGCGGAAGAACTGTTCAATCTGGCTGATAATGCTGCCCGCCAGCGCCAATTCCGCAATGCGATCGTCTATTACGATCAGATCATTCAGAACTACCGGAATAATGATGATGACTACAAGGCCGCATTTATGAAAGCATTTTTGGTGACCGAGGAAATGAATGACCGGAAACTGGGCTTGGATCTATTCAAGGCATTCGTCAATCACTTCCCCAAAGGCGATCTGCACGATTCTGCCCAATTTATGATCGATATCCTGGAAGGCAAACAAATGCCTTTCTTTGAATCAGACCTTTTAGAATAGTGGCCGGGGCTCCCCATGAGCCCTTTTCAAGATAACTCTGCGAGCCCGCGGTCAATATCTTTGGCCGCGGGCCTTTGTTTACCCCTCTACCGGAGACTGATCCATCAAATTTATTGACGGGTAAACGGATTCTGCAATCGTGTCGCAAAAAGCAGGGATCGAGGTGTTTATGCGACTGGTAAGTTTATTGAATGCACACACCATCTACATAGAACAGCGTGAAACCACACTGGAACAGGTGTTTTCAAACCTGGTCGAGCTCATCTGTCACCATTATCGGCTGCCGGTATGCGGCAATCGTTTATTGGAATTGATCCGCAAGCGTGAAGCTGAAGGATCGACGATCTATCCCACTGGCATAGCGATACCGCACGTCAGAATGGATGACTTTGACGATACGGTGATCGGTATATGTTTCCTGCACAAACCGCTGATTATTGATGGGTTCACATTGCGGATGGTGGTATTGATCATCACGGATAAGAGTTCGTCCAAACTCTATCTCAATCTCGTCTCGACGCTTTTGAAACTAACCCAGAACGCCGGGATGATGTCGCTATTGATGAGTGAGGACAGCGCCGGGGACGTGATGGTTACCTTCAAAAAATTTGATCTGGTGATCAAGGAAGATCTGACGATCGGGGATATCATGACCGGCGCTCCGGTCTTTGTCCGGCCGCAGACCACTCTCGCCGAAATGGGCAATCTGATGCGGGGTCATGGCATCTCGGTATTTCCTGTGGTGGATCAAAATATGCGGTTTCTGGGAGAGGTGAGCATTCTTAATTATCTCAAGGTAGGCATTCCGGACTATCTGATGCTGATGGACAATCTGCAATTTTTGCGGTCGTTTGAGCCATTGGAACGCCTCTTTGAGAAAGAAATGGAGATCTGTGCCGGTGAAATTATGCAGGAGGTGGATGTCTTTCTCAGTCCGGATGCTTCCATCATCGAGACGGTCTTTGAAATGATCCGGCACAATAAGCGGATGATATCCATCGTCCAAGATGGTAAGCTGGTGGGAGTCATAACCGCTATGGACATATACAACAAGGTCATCCGGGCATAGTCATGCTGTTGCTGATCTCTGCTCTGGTCATTATGGGGATCACCTATCTGTTAATCATTACGGAATGGATAAACAAGATGACGGCTGTTTTGCTGGGCAGTTTTGCCTTTGTCCTGGGTGGGATAATGACTCAGGAACAGGCATTCTCCCATATCGACTGGAACGTCGTGTTTCTCCTGATCGGGATGATGATCGTGGTCTCGATCCTAAAGGAAACAGGCGTGTTTCAATTTATCGCTATCAAAACCGCCAAAGCAGCCGATGGCAGACCGGTCTGGATCCTGATCCTGCTATTCCTGGTTACCACTCTTATCTCGGCATTTCTGGATAATGTGACCACTGTCATGCTGCTGATCCCAGTGGTTCTTTTGATCACACAGGAACTCAAGATTTCACCATATCCCTTTATTATCAATACTGCCATTGCTTCAAACATTGGAGGAACGGCCACGTTGATCGGCGATCCACCCAACATCCTGATCGGTAGTAAGACGCACCTGACCTTTATGGATTTTATCCTCAATCTCACTCCGCCGGTTCTTATTATCATTGTTATCAGCATTGCCATGATCTGGTTTTTTTACAATAAGCGGATTAAGGTCAGTAACCGCGATCGTGCCAAACTGATGGAGTATAATGAGAGGAATTTGATCAGGGACGCCAAACTCCTGCGCCGGTCACTGTATGCTATCACTGCGATGCTGGCTCTGTTTTCCTTTCAGGGCATATTGGGATTGGAATCAGCTACAATTGCGATGTCCACGGCATTGGTCATGCTGATCTTCAGCAACCGCAAATACGTGGAAAAGATATTGAATGACGTGGACTGGGTGACGATCTTCTTTTTTATGGGCTTGTTTATGATCGTTGGAGGATTGAGCGAGACGGGGATTTTGAAGACTATCGCCCAATGGATCGTAAGGGTGGCGAATAATGATCGCCGGTTGATCTCCCTGGCAATCGTTTGGGTCTCCGGTATCGCATCTGCCGCAATGGGCAGCGTTCCGCTTGTCACTACCATGATACCGGTGATCAAAGACGTCAATCTGGCACTGGGAAGAGATTCGGGAGACGTTTTGTGGTGGGCTTTGGCATTGGGATCATGTCTGGGTGGTTTGGGTACTCCAGTAGGGGCGGCATCCAATATCGTCTCAATCGGTATCGCCAACCGAAACGGTTTCAAGATCAGATACCGGCAGTTCCTCAAGTATGGCTTGATCTATATGACCGTGTCGCTGGGAGTATCCAGCGTATATATTCTGATCCGTTATTTTTAGCGGATTTCCACTTCCTGAGCGTCCTGACCGTAGATCTCCTTGAACTTGCTCTCGTTAATATCGGTCGGGATCCCTTCATAGACGACCTTGCCGTCTTTCAGTGCCAATACCCGATTGCCGTATCTCCGTGCCAGGGACAGGAAATGGAGCGAACAGATGATGGTGATGTTGTCCTTCTGGTTTATCTCGCCAAGGTATTGCATGATGGAATCGGCAGTGGCGGGATCCAAACTGGCCACCGGTTCGTCTGCGAGGATAAGTGAAGGTTTTTGCATCAGGGCACGGGCTATGGCGACACGCTGTTGTTGACCGCCGGAGAGTGAAGATACCTTTCTATTGGCATAACTTGCCAAGCCCACCCGTTCCAGATTGTGGTATGCCAGCTCCAAATCCTGTTTGCCGAATCGGGAAACAAGGCCATGATAACCGAGTCGGCCGGTGAGGACATTGGTCAGTACGCTTAGGTTTTTGACCAAGTTAAATTGCTGAAAGATCATGCCAATGTTTCGGCGGATCTGGCGTATCTCGCTGGGTGACGAACGCATCACATCGAAATTGAGAAAGGTTATGTTGCCGGAATCAGGTTCGACCAGACGATTGATACATCTCAAGAGAGTGGACTTACCTGATCCGGAGAGACCGAGAAGGATCAAAAAGTCACCCTGTTTGACGCCAAACCGGACATCTTTCAATGCCCAGTCCACACCGTTGTAGGATTTGGAAAGTTCTTGAATGGAAAGGATCTGCATATCGGGTTTGAAGTATGAGTGTTCCAGATCGAACCGGCTTACTTCATCATCTTTGCCGGATCCATACCCAAGAGCCGCAGGGTGCTGCGCACGATCTCATAATCGTTATCGCTTGCCGGTTCCAGTCCATCAATGTCATACAGCGCTTTGAGTGTATCCTTTCCCCGAGTGGTTAGGGCAAACTCCAACAGGGCGTTGGTGATCAGATCCCTGATACTCTCCGGTATGTTACTACGGAAGGTGACCGTATCATTGGGTATCCAATCGGTAAAGCCGACAATGGATACTTTGGAGAAGATGTCCGGATACGTCTGCAGGAGTTTTTCTCTGGCATCCTTGGGAGTGCCGGTATCATCGGGAGGAGACCAGTAAGTGCATGCCACATCCGCTCTTCCGGAATACACAGCCAGGATCGCCTGCGTGTGACCTCCGGCAAAGAAGTAGTCCTTGGGCGTAATGCCTTTTTGTTTCAAGATGGCGGAAGGATAGATATAACCGGAAGTGGATGCGGCATCCGTGTAGGCGATGATCTTACCGGCAATATCCTCAATGCTCTCGATGCGGCTGTCCGCCCGGGCAACAAACTGTCCCCGATATGCCTTCAATCCGTTGCGTACGGTCATAAGTTTCACCTCTGCGTTATACTTCTGTTTGGCAAGGATATAGGCATAGGTGCTGAGCCAAGCGATGTCTGCCTGGTAATTACCCAGCGCTTCGATCACAGCGGCGTAACTGGTAGGGACGGCGACCTTGAATTGTAGTCCGGTGGCTTCCTGGAGATATGTCGCTATCCCTTCGGCGCTGTTTACTATCTTTCCTGCTTCCAGCGATGGAACAAAATACATCTTGATCGGGTTGTGTTTGCTGCCCAGATCACGGTTAGCCCGTTTGGTCCGTTCGCTTTCTGAGGAACAAGAGAGCGTTAACGCCAGGATCAAGACAAGCAATGCTTCCAATTTTGTGTTCATTCGCAATCCTTCTCGTTCTATTGTATGAGGTGACTAAGCATGATGATCCGGCAAATCGGTCAATCGAAATCTCGGTTTAGAGCCAATCCCAATCCTCAAACAGATAATCCACCAACAGGATATCGGTCTGCCATTTTTGTTTGAAATCCATCTGGCTATAACCATCGAGAGTTATTCCCTCATAATTGAACACATTGCCGGGGAGAATGACCAATTCGTCTCGGGAGATATCCACCTGACATGCAATGTCGGTATAGGTCAGTAATCCGCTAACGGTTATCGTCTCTCCCAAGAAGTCGTTTTGGATGGTGCAAACCCGGATCCGGTTGAATTGCAGCCGTTTTTGGAGATCGGATGCTATCTCATTGACGTATCCAGAGGCAGCCGAGCCGGTGATCATGACGATATTTTTGTTTTTCTTGCGCAATTCCCTGAGAAATGCCCGTTTATTGCCTTTGAAGTTATCCAGCGTCATCCTCATCATCCCGATGCCATTATCGATCTGACAATAGTCCGCATAATAGCCACTTTCCGGGATAGGTCTGCCGGATTTGATGAATAACTCGTCGGCGCAGTAGATATTGGTCATATCCAGGCGGGATCTGATGAATTCCACCTGATCGAGAGTGCGCTCTGCTTCATCGGAGGTATATGAATTGATCGGAGTAAGGTTGCCCCGATATTTGGTGAGTCCGACGGGCACGATTCCCACGGAAAGAACATTCAGATCGGCATTTACCAGGGCGAGGATCGTATCGGTAAGCGCTTCGCTGTCATTCCATCGGGGAACCACGACCACCTGAGTGTGAAACCTGATCCCATATTCCGAGAGCCATTTCAATTTGTCGATGATATCAAAGTCCTTGCGATAACCCATCAACCGTTTGCGCAACAAGGGATCGGCGGCATGGACGGAGATATAGAGAGGGGAGATGCGCTGGTCGATGATGCGTTGATAATCCGCCGGGCTGAGATTGGTCATCGAGATATAATTGCCAAACACATAGGAATACAGATAATCATCATCCTTGGAATACAGATCCGTCCGCAATCCCAGCGGCATTTGATCGATAAAGCAAAACATGCAGTTATTGTGGCATTTGGCAAAGCCGTAGGGTTCCGGCTCCACTCCCAGTCCTTTGCCCGGAGAACGTTGTAAGTTAACCTTGCGGGCGATACCGTCCTTGTTCCGGATGGAAAAGCAGAGATCGTAATCCGAAGCATAGTATTGCAGATCCCAAAAATCATTGATCGCATTGCCATTGATTTCCAGGATCTCTTCTCCTGCCTGGATATCGTTTTTGGCAGCAAGCCCCCGGGGCAGGACATTTTGGATTTTAAGCGCCATCTTTAACGGAAGCGGTAATGCTTGCGCACGGGTGAGATCACCTTCCACCGGCAAGACAGTCCTTGCGGAAAGGTGACATAATCGCCGGCAGTGATGAGGGTCACTTTGCCATCGGAGGTAGAGACTTCCACCTCGCCTTCCAGGAGATAGCAATCCTCGATGGAATTGTAATACCAGTCAAATTCGGATATCTCCTTCGTCCAGACAGGCCAGGAGGCGATCTGATAATCTGTGGCTTCCTTGTCCGATAATCTACGCACCAATATGTCCATTACATACTCCCTTGATCTCAGGATCTGAATAACGGTTTACATCAGTTTCCGCTTGCCCTCCTTTGTCAATTCTTTTCTGTATGGAGGATGTAATACTATTTAATGATACATGCTCAGAGCAATTGGACACGAGGCGGAGGGGGTCATGAATCGCTGCCTCCCCGCCCTAAATTGTCGATCCCACTTTTAAGGTGCCTTGCTGCCGAGATTCTCCCGGGGCACGGCAGTTCTCGGGACTAACCTAAGGTAAAATTAGTTCGATGGATCAACGTGGAGTTTGAAGAATAAACCATGATTGGTATGAAAATTGTACCCCTTTACTGGACGTTATGATCCGGCTGAGGAGCGGCGCCGGATGCAATGCGAAGCCCAATAAGAAAGTATGGAGAAAAAGATGTTATCGAAATGCGGAGTGAATTGCCGGACGGATTGCCGGGCTTATGAATCGGAATGTGCGGGCTGTAATGAACTAAAAGGGAGGGTGTCCTGGGCGGTGTATTATGGCAAAGACCTGTGTCCCATCTACCAATGTCTGATCGATAGGGGACTAAATAACTGCGGGGTATGCGGCAAGGCGCCCTGCCAGATCTGGATTGACACCCGCAATCCGGATGCATCGGATGAGGAATTTGCGGCGGATATCGCCTTACGTTTACGCAACTGGGCAGAAATGCAATCTCCTTGACCGATCCTGACTGACCGGCCGGAAAGCGTGATCATTTAAGGAATTGTCGCCTTTTGCGCGGTCTCCGATCCAATCGGTCATCAGTTCCAGCATGTGCTCGGCATAGGTCTCGGTCAAAGCACCATAGTTAAGGGGCGAACCGGTGTCACAATGCTGAAACAGGTGGTTCAGTCCGGGCAGTTCAACGGTTGTCATATTTTGGTTGCCCCCTTTTTCCAGTGCCCTGCGAATGGCATAAAGGGTTATCTCTGAAAAGACTTGCAGGTCTTTGTGCCAATAAGTGCAAGCACAGGGCAGGTCACTCGTTTGAGGGCGGAGGGAGGGTCGGAAGTGATTAAGTGCAGTATCCACGGATTCATTATCTGCCACATTTGCAGATCGAGCAGTTCTTCGGAGCTCAATTGATCGGGAATGTCTCTTTCCCCACGGGGTATTAGTTCCAGCAAGTAAGCGGGGAGCATGGTTTCGCGGGCTTCGGGGTCATCGGTGCTTCTGATTATATTACAAGACCGTTGAACAATTCAGAGAGTTGATTTTAACTATCCTCCTTGCTTGATAACCTTAGTATAACCTTAGTATAACCTTACGACCGTAAGGTTATACTAAGGTTATGAAGCAGGGAGCGTTCAGGAGAGAGCACTATTTTGCTCGTATCTAACCTTCTTGAGACCGTTAGATAACTGAGAGCGGTT